>NZ_DSDD01000135.1:0-8354 GCF_011048875.1 Rhodovulum sp. | reverse complement strand
GGCACGCGCGCGGCGCAGGCCCGCGCGATGGCGCGCTTGGCCCCCTGGTTCAGCGAGCGGCGTTCTTCGTAGCCGATATTGGTGGTGCCTGAGGGCAGGATCGCCCCGCCATGGACGCGCTCCAGCCGCCCGGCCTCGGCCAGGTTGCTCAGGTCGCGGCGGATCGTCTGGAGCGTCACGCCGAAATGCTCGGCCAGCCCCTCGACCGTGACCTTGCCCTCGCGCCGCGCGATCTCGAGGATCTCGGGGTGGCGGATCGTCTGCGACATGCGCTCGTTCCTTTTCGCTGATGTTCGCATGGCGGGCCGCGCCGCTCAAGCCCGGGTTGCGCGGGGCGAAGGCACCGGGGAATCGGCGGTGCGGGGCGGACCTGTCCGCCGCTTTCGGCGCGTACAGGCGCCCTTCGTCCCTTGAAAAGGGTGGCAAGCCTTTGAAACTTCGGCTGGCAACAGAAACGAAAAATAACGAACATAAATGTCTTTCTTTTTGGATCGGAATGCGGCATAATGCCCGTATTGGAACGCGAAGGGAGGAGCGCGTGACGACAGCGGCCACGGCAGAGCCTGTCGATCTGTTCGTCATCGGCGGGGGGATCAACGGCTGCGGGATCGCGCGCGACGCGGCGGGACGCGGCCTGTCCGTGCGGCTGGCCGAGATGAACGACCTGGCCTCGGCGACCTCCTCGGCCTCGACCAAGCTGTTCCACGGCGGCCTGCGCTATCTGGAATATTTCGAGTTCCGCCTCGTGCGCGAGGCGCTGATCGAGCGCGAGACGCTTCTGCGCGCGATGCCGCATATCAGCTGGCCGATGCGATTTGTTCTTCCCTACCATGAGGATATGCGGTTCGAATCCGCGACGCCGACCTCGCGCCTGCTGGCCCGCGTCATGCCCTGGATGAAGGGCCGGCGGCCCGCATGGCTGATCCGGCTGGCGCTGATGCTGTACGATGGGCTGGCGGCGCGCGAGATCCTGCCCGGAACGACGGTGCTGGATCTGGCTGGCACGCCCGAGGGCGCGCCCTTGCAAGAGCGGTTCCGCAAGGCGTTCGAATATTCCGATTGCTGGGTCGAGGACTCGCGCCTTGTCGTGCTGAACGCCCGCGATGCCGAGGCACGCGGCGCCGAGATCCTGCCGCGCACGCGGGTGGTGTCGGCCCGGCGCGAGGGCGCGCTCTGGCGCGTCGAAACGCAGGACAGCGAAACCGGCGCGCGGCGGACCCACCTTGCCCGCGCGCTGGTCAACGCCGCGGGGCCCTGGGCGGGGCAGGTGATCCAGGGCGTGCTGGGGCTGAACGCGCAGGACAACGTGCGGCTGGTGCGCGGCAGCCATATCGTGACAGAGCGGCTCTACGATCACGACAAGTGCTACTTCTTCCAGGGCAGCGACGGGCGCATCATCTTTGCGATCCCCTATGAGAGCGACTTTACCCTGATCGGCACGACCGACATGGATCACGACGATCCCGCCACGCCGCCCGAGTGCACCCAGGCCGAGCGCGACTATCTTATCGCCTTTGCCAACCGCTATTTCCGGCGGCCGATCGGGCCTGAGGACGTGGTCTGGACCTTTTCCGGCGTGCGCCCGCTTTATGACGACGGCGTGTCCAGCGCGACGGCGGCGACGCGGGACTATACGCTCAAGCTGGACGCGGCCGGGGGGGCGCCGGTCCTGAACGTCTTCGGCGGCAAGATCACCACCTACCGGCGGCTGGCCGAGGCGGCACTGGCGCGGCTGGCCCCGCATTTTCCGGGCCTGAAGGGCGACTGGACGGCGGGCGTGCCGCTGCCGGGGGGCGGCTTTCCGGTGGACGGGGCCGAGGCGCTGATCTCGCGGCTTGTGGCCGACTACCCGTTCCTGCCAGATGGGCAGGCACGGCGGCTGGTGCGCGCCTATGGCGCCGAGGCCTGGGCGATGCTGGGCGCGGCGCGCGGGCCGGACGATCTGGGGCGCGATTTCGGCGCGGGCCTGACCGAGCGCGAGATCGACTGGCTGAGGACGCGGGAATATGCGCGCACCGCCGAGGATGTCCTGTGGCGGCGCAGCAAGCTGGGGCTGCGGCTGGGGGCAGACCAGATTGCCGCGCTGGAGCGCTGGATGGCGGAGCCGCGGCGGCAGACCGCGCCCGCCGCGGCGGAATAAGGGGGCGAAGGGGGGAGAATGACACTGGAATTGCGGGGCGTGTCGAAGGTCGTCGGCACCCAGACCCATATCCATCCGACCGACCTGACGCTGGACAAGGGCACGATGAACGTGCTGCTGGGGCCGACGCTGTCGGGCAAGACCTCGCTGATGCGGCTGATGGCCGGGCTCGACGTGCCGAGCGCGGGCCGCGTCCACTGGAACGGGCAGGACGTGACGGGGATGCGGGTGCAGGACCGCAAGGTGGCGATGGTCTACCAGCAATTCATCAACTACCCCTCGATGAGCGTCTACGACAACATCGCCTCGCCGATGCGACTGATGGGGATGGGCCGGGCCGAGATCGACGCCCGCGTGCGCGAGACCGCCGCGCTGATGCGGCTGACGCCGATGCTGGAGCGCCGCCCGCTGGAATTGTCGGGTGGCCAGCAGCAACGTTGCGCGCTGGCGCGGGCGCTGGTCAAGGGCGCGGGGCTCGTGCTGCTGGACGAGCCGCTGGCCAATCTCGACTACAAGCTGCGCGAGGAGTTGCGGGTGGAGATCCCCCGCATCTTCGAGGCGTCGGGCGCGATCTTCGTCTATGCCACGACCGAACCCGAAGAGGCGCTGCTGCTGGGCGGCCACACCGCGACGCTGTGGGAGGGCCGGGTGACCCAGTTCGGGCCCACCCCGCAGGTCTACCGACAGCCGGTGGACGCCACGACCGCGCGGGTGTTCAGCGATCCGCCGATGAATTTCCTGGCCGTCGCCAAGGCCGGCGCGAAGCTGATGTTCGGCAATGGCCAGTCGGTGCCCGCGACCGGCCGGCTGGCCGATCTGGCCGACGGGCGCTACACCGCCGGGTTCCGGCCGAACCACCTGGAAATCGCGCGGCACACGGCGGATGCGATGGAATTCACCGCGCGGCTGGTGGTGACGGAACTGACCGGGTCCGAGACCTTTGTCCATCTCGACCACCATGGTGAACGCTGGGTGGGGCTGATCCATGGCGTCCACGACCTTGCGCTGGGCGAGGACCTCCGGGTGCATCTGGATCCCGCCCATGTCTACATCTTCGGCGAGGACGGGCGGCTGGTCGCGCCCGCCGCCTATGCGCTGGCCGCCTGAGGGAGGGACGACATGGCCCGGATCACGCTCGACAAGCTGGCCCATTCCTACCTGCCCGCGCCGAAATCCGACGCCGACTGGGCGCTGAAGGAGATGACCCATGTCTGGGAGGACGGCGCGGCCTATGCGCTGCTGGGGCCCTCGGGTTGCGGTAAGTCCACGCTCTTGAACATCATTTCGGGGCTTCTGGCGCCCAGCCAGGGCCGTATCCTGTTCGACGATGCGGACATGACGCATGCCCCGACCACGGAACGCAACATCGCGCAGGTGTTTCAGTTTCCGGTCGTCTACGACACGATGAGCGTGCGCGACAACCTGGCCTTCCCGCTGAGGAACCGGGGCCGCGACCCCTTCTATATCGCCGAGCGGGTTCAGGCCATCGCCCGCATGATCGGGATGGAGGACCAGCTTGACCGCAAGGCGAGCGAGCTGACGGCGGATGCCAAGCAGAAGATCAGCCTCGGCCGCGGCATGGTGCGGCGCGATGTCAACGCGATCCTGTTCGACGAGCCGCTGACGGTGATCGACCCGCACATGAAGTGGCAGTTGCGGACCCAGCTGAAATCGCTGCACCGCGAGTTCGGCCACACGATGATCTATGTCACCCACGACCAGACCGAGGCGCTGACCTTCGCCGACCGGGTGGTGGTGATGCATGACGGCCGCGTGGTCCAGATCGGCACGCCGGAAGAGTTGTTCGAGACGCCCGACCACACCTTCGTCGGCTATTTCATCGGCTCGCCGGGGATGAACGTCCTGCCCGCCCGCGTCGAGGGCACCCGCGCCTATATCGAGGGCGCCGAGGTGGAGCTGGCCCATGGCTATCCCGCCCTGTCCGGCAAGGTCGAGATCGGCGTGCGGCCCGAATTCGCGCGGCTCTCGGCGACCGAGGGGCTGCCCGTCCGGATCCGCCGGGTCGAGGATGTGGGCCGGCACAAGATCGTGCGGGCCGAGTTCTTCAGCCACGAGATCAACATCATCGCCCGCGAGGAGGACAGGATCGGCGCCGACCAGACCCGCGTCCGCTTCGACCCCGACCGGGTGAACGTCTATGCCGACGACTGGCGCGTCAGCGGGGAGGCCGCGTGATGGACAAACCGACCAATCACAAGGCCTGGTTCCTCGTGCTTCCGGTGCTGGTGCTGGTGGCGTTCTCGGCGGTGATCCCGCTGATGACGGTGGTGAACTACTCGGTGCAGGACACGTTCGGCAACAACCGCTTCTTCTGGGCCGGGCTCGAGTGGTTCGAGCAGATGCTGCGCTCCGAGCGGATGTGGAACGCGCTGGGCCGACAGCTGATCTTCTCGGCGACGATCCTCGCAATCGAGGTGCCGCTGGGCATCTTCGTCGCGCTCAACATGCCCAAGCGGGGCGTCTGGGCCAGTGTCTGCCTTGTACTGATGTCACTGCCGCTACTGATCCCGTTCAACGTGGTCGGCACGATCTGGCAGATCTTCGGCCGCGTCGATATCGGGCTGCTGGGCTATACGCTCGACCGGCTGGGCATCAATTACAACTACACCCAGAACGCCGTCGATGCCTGGATCACGGTGATCGTGATGGATGTCTGGCACTGGACCTCGCTGGTGGCGCTCTTGTGCTATGCCGGGCTGCAATCCATTCCCGATGCCTATTACCAGGCCGCCAAGATCGACCAGGCAAGCCGCTGGAAGGTGTTCCGCTATATCGAACTGGCCAAGATGGCGGGCGTGCTGATGATCGCGGTGCTCCTGCGCTTCATGGACAGCTTCATGATCTATACCGAGCCTTTCGTGGTCACCGGCGGCGGCCCCGGCAACGCCACCACCTTCCTGTCGATCGACCTGGTGAAGATGGCGCTGGGGCAGTTCGACCTTGGCCCCGCGGCGGCCTTCTCGATCATGTATTTCCTCGTGATCCTGCTGATCAGTTGGGTGTTCTACACCGTGATGACCAATCTCGATCGGAAGGGGGGCTAGGCCATGGCCGACGCGACGATTGCCCAGCCCCGCCGGTCGCTGGCCCTGCCGCGGGTGAACACCAGCGCGGTGGTGATGACGCTGTACCTCCTGTTCCTGATGCTGCCGATCTACTGGCTGGTGAACATGAGCCTGAAGACCAATTCCGAGATCCTCGGCGGCTTCAGCCTCTGGCCGCAGGAGCCGACCTTGCGGAACTACCGCGTGATCCTGACGGATGCGAGCTGGTACATGGGGTACGTCAACTCGCTGATCTATGTCTGCATGAACACGGTGCTCTCGGTCGCCGTGGCACTGCCCGCGGCCTATGCGTTCTCGCGCTACCGCTTCATGGGCGACAAGCACCTGTTCTTCTGGCTGCTGACCAACCGCATGGCGCCGCCCGCGGTCTTTGCGCTGCCGTTCTTCCAGCTTTATTCGTCCGTGGGGCTTTTCGACACCCATATCGCGGTGGCGCTGGCGCATTGCCTGTTCAACGTGCCGCTGGCGGTCTGGATCCTCGAAGGCTTCATGCGCGGCGTGCCGAAGGAAATCGACGAGACCGCCTATATCGACGGCTATTCCTTCCCGCGCTTCTTCGTGAAGATCTTCATGCCGCTGATCGCGTCGGGGATCGGCGTGGCGGCCTTCTTCTGCTTCATGTTCTCCTGGGTGGAACTGCTCTTGTCGCGCACGCTGACATCGGTGGACGCCAAGCCCATCGCGGCCACCATGACCCGGACCGTCAGCGCCAGCGGTCTGGACTGGGGCGTGCTGGCGGCGGCGGGCGTGCTGACCATCGTGCCGGGCGCGCTCGTGATCTGGTTCGTGCGCAACTACATCGCCAAGGGCTTTGCCCTGGGGAGGGTGTGATGGGACCCTGCGCACCTCTGGTGGCTGGAACCGTCCGGGCCGCGGGCCCGGGCAGCGCGCGACCCGCCCCCACGGGCCAAGCGCCGGAGCAGCGTCGAAATTTTGAAGGAGCCTCGTGATGGACTGGATGGCCTGGACCTGGCCCACCGCGATCTTCTTCATGGTGATCGCCGGGCTTCTCATCACCTTCACCGTGCTCGCGATCCGGTTCCCCGAAACCCCGCGCACCGGGATCCTGCGGATCGAGACCACGCGGGGGGATCGGCTCTTCATCACGCTGCTGGGCTCGGCCTTCTTCAACCTCGCCTGGCTGGGGCTGGTGGGTGCGAACCAGCCCTATGCCCTTCTCGTCTGCCTGGCCTGGGCCGCGGCGGTGTTCCGCTGGGTCTAGGCCCGTCACCCGCGCCCGGGGCACGAGGAGCCTCGGATCGCGCCGACCCCCCGAAATCCTCGAAACAACGGTTCACCAACGGGAGGAGACCCAAAATGAACCCCAGACTGAAATCCACCACGGCGATCGTGGCGAGCCTCGCGCTTCTGTCCGGCCCGACCTGGGCGGGGATGGAGGAGGCAATCGCGTTTCTCGATAGCGAGATCGCGGGCCTCTCGGTCCTGAGCCGCGAGGCGCAGGAGGCCGAGATGCAGTGGTTCATCGACGCCGCCCGGCCCTTTGCCGGGATGGAGATCAACGTGGTCTCGGAAACGATCACCACCCATGAATACGAAGCGCGCGTGCTGGCGCCCGCCTTCAGCGCGATCACCGGCATCAAGGTCACCCACGACCTGATCGGCGAGGGCGACGTGATCGAGAAGCTGCAGACGCAGATGCAGTCGGGCCAGAACGTCTATGACGCCTATGTCAACGACTCCGACCTGATCGGCACCCACTGGCGCTATCAGCAGGCGCGCAACCTGACCGACTGGATGGCGGGCGAGGGCGCGGACGTGACCAGCCCGACGCTCGACCTCGACGACTTCATCGGGCTCAGCTTTACCACCGGGCCGGACGGCAAGCTGTATCAGCTGCCCGACCAGCAATTCGCCAATCTCTACTGGTTCCGCTACGACTGGTTCACGGACCCCAAGACGATGGAGGATTTCAAGGCCGTCTATGGCTATGACTTGGGTGTGCCGGTCAACTGGTCGGCCTACGAGGACATCGCCGAATTCTTCACCGGCCGCGACATGTCCTATCTGGGCGTCGAGGGCGCGGTCTATGGCAACATGGATTACGGCAAGAAGGACCCCAGCCTCGGCTGGCGCTATACCGACGCGTGGATGTCGATGGCGGGCATGGGTGACGTGGGCGAACCGAACGGCCTGCCCGTGGACGAATGGGGCATCCGGGTGAACGAGAACAGCCAGCCTGTGGGATCCTGCGTCGCGCGCGGCGGCGCCACCAACGGCCCGGCCGCGGTCTATGCGGTCACCAAGGCGATCGAGTGGCTGCAGAAATATTCGCCGCCCACCGCCGCCGGCATGACCTTCGGCGAGGCCGGGCCGGTGCCCGCCCAGGGCCAGATCGCCCAGCAGATGTTCTGGTACACCGCGTTTACCGCCGACATGGTAGGCGAGGGGGCGGGGGCCGTGCTGAACGAGGATGGCACGCCCAAATGGCGCATGGCCCCCAGCCCGCACGGCGTCTACTGGGAAGAGGGCATGAAGATCGGCTATCAGGACGCCGGATCCTGGACGCTGATGGAATCGACGCCGGTGGACCGGGCCAAGGCGGCCTGGCTTTACGCCCAGTTCGTGACCTCGAAGACCGTGGATCTGAAGAAATCTGATGTGGGGCTGACCTTCATCCGCGAGTCCACGATCAACTCGGACCATTTCAGCGAGCGCGCCGACAAGCTGGGCGGCCTGATCGAGTTCTACCGCTCGCCCGCCCGCGTGCAATGGTCGCCCACCGGCACCAACGTGCCGGACTACCCGAAACTGGCACAGCTCTGGTGGCAGAACATCGGCGACGCGATGTCGGGCGCGAAGACCCCGCAACAGGCCCTCGACGCGCTGTGCGCGGATCAGGAGCAGGTGCTGCAGCGGCTGGAACGCGCGGGCGTGCAGGGCGATCTGGGGCCCAGGCTGAACGAGGAGCGGGACCCCGAATATTGGCTGAGCCAGCCGGGCGCGCCCAAGGCCAGGCTCGACAACGAGGACGGGGAACCGATCACCGTCTCCTATGACGAGCTGATCAAGTCCTGGCAGAACTGAGGTCTCCGACCGAAAGGCGCGGGCCCGGCAACGGGCCCGCGTGCGCCCCGGGTGCGGCGGACCGGGATCGCCTGCAATCCCCG
>NZ_DSDD01000078.1:0-8419 GCF_011048875.1 Rhodovulum sp. | reverse complement strand
GATCGTCGACTGGCCGAACCGCCCGCTGCAGATGGTCGACCACGCGAATGGCAAGCAGGCGATCACCGACTGGCGCGTGCTGCGCCACGAGGGCGGAACGACCCGCGTGCGCCTGTTCCCCAGAACCGGGCGCAGCCACCAGCTTCGCGTCCACATGCGCGAGATCGGCCACCCGATCCTCGGCGATCCCTTCTATGCCGACGGTCCGGCGGGCGAGGCGCCAAGGATGATGCTGCATGCCGAGGAACTGCGCCTGCGCCATCCCGAGGGCGGACAGGGCATGGCGTTCCGCGCCAACTGCCCGTTCTGACCGGGCCGGCGCTGCCGGCCGGTGCGCCTGCGGCGGGCGGGTATTTCTGCCAGAAAGAAAACCCATGGGCTTCTTCTTGGTCCAAATACCCGAACCGCGCCCGCAAGGGCGCCAACAAAAAAGGCGTGCGCCGCAGGCGCTCGATTCAGCAGCAGTCGCAGCCGCCATGCCCGTGGGTATGGCAAGCCGCTTACTCGTGCCAGCCACTGACGGCCTTGACCTCACAGAATTCCTCCAGCCCCCAGATGCCGCCCTCGCGTCCGTTGCCCGACCGTTTCACGCCGCCGAACGGACTGCCCACGCCGCGCGAGGCGCCGTTCATCTCGACCATGCCCGCGCGCAGGCGCCGGGCCAGCCGATTGCAGCGCGCGCCGTCCTGCGACTGCACATAGTTGGTCAGCCCGTATTCGGTGTCATTGGCGATCGTGACCGCCTCCTCCTCGCTGTCGAAGGGGATGATCGACAGCACGGGGCCGAAGATCTCCTCGCGCGCGATGGTCATGTCGTTCGTGACATCGGCAAAGACCGTGGGCCGCACGAAATAGCCCCGGTTGAACCCGTCGGGCCGGCCGAGCCCGCCCGCGACCAGCCGCGCGCCCTCGTCGATGCCGGTCTGGATCAGTGCCTGAACCTTGTCGAACTGCGTTGCGCTGACCAGCGGGCCGATATGTCGGCCCTCGCGGTCGGCCGGGCCGACCTCCATCGTTTCGGCGACGGCGCGGGCGGTTTCCACGGCCGCGTCATAGACCGCCCGCTCGACCAGCATCCGCGTCGGCGCGTTGCAGGATTGCCCGCTATTCTGGAAGCAATGCAGCACGCCGCGCTGGACCGCCTGTTCGTCGGCATCGGCAAAGATCAGGTTCGCGCCCTTGCCGCCCAGTTCCAGATGCACCCGCTTCAGCGTGTCGGCGGCGTTCTTCGAGATCGCGATGCCCGCCCGGGTCGAGCCGGTGAACGAGATCATGTCGATATCGGGATGGCCCGACAGTTGCGTGCCCACGCCCGCCCCGTCGCCATTCACCAGGTTGAAGACACCCGGCGGCACGCCCGCCTCATGCAGGATCTCGGCAAAGATCATCGCCGAGAGCGGCGCGATTTCCGACGGTTTCAGAACCATCGTGCAGCCCGTCGCCAGTGCCGGTATCACCTTGAGCGTGATCTGGTTCATCGGCCAGTTCCACGGCGTGATCATGCCGATGACGCCCATCGGATCCATCAGGATGCGGTCGCCGGGCGCATGCGATCCCAGCGGGCGGTCGAACTCGAACATGTCCAGCGCGTGGATGAAGCCCTTGATATGCCAGGCCCCCGCCCCGACCTGGCTGGTGCGGGCAAAGTCGATGGGGGCGCCCATCTCGCGGCTCATCGCCTGCGCCAGATCCTCGGCGCGTGCCTTGTAGAGCCCGAGGATGCGCGCCAGCAGATCGGAACGCTCGGCCTTGGACGTTGCGGCCCAGCCCGGCTGCGCGGCGCGGGCGGCGGCCACGGCGGCGTCGGTATCGGCCTGCCCGCCCAGCGAGATCACCGCAAAGGGTTCCTCGGTCGAGGGGTCGATCACCTCGCATGGCTGGCCCGCCCGCGGCGCCACCCAGGCCCCGTCGATGTAGAAATTCCTGCGTTCGATCATGTCTTCCCCTCCGGCGCCTCCTTCCGGACCTTCTCCGGCCATCCGCCGGAAGGCAAGGGCATTTCCCTTTTGTCCATGGCCTTACGAAAAAGGCCCCGGACATCCGGGGCCTTCCGTTTCGACAGCGGAAAGGGTCGATCACTCCTCGACTTCTTCCTTCTCGCGCTTGAGTTCCTCGCCGGTCTCCTGGTCGACCACCTTCATCGACAGGCGCACCTTGCCGCGATCGTCAAAGCCCAGCAGCTTGACCCAGACCTCCTGGCCTTCCTTCAGCTCGTCCGACGGATGGTTCAGCCGCTTGCCGCAGATCTGGCTGACATGCACCAGCCCGTCGCGCTTGCCGAAGAAGTTCACGAAGGCGCCGAAATCGACCAGCTTGACGACCTTGCCCTTGTAGATCTTGCCCTCTTCCGGGTCGGCCACGATCGACCAGATCATGTCATAGGCCTTCTTGATCGCATCCCCGTTGGGCGAGGCGATCTTGATGGTGCCGTCGTCGTTGATGTCGACCTTGGCGCCCGAAACCTCGACGATCTCGCGGATCACCTTGCCGCCCGAGCCGATCACTTCGCGGATCTTGTCGGTCGGGATCTGCATGGTCTCGATCCGCGGCGCATGCACCGAGAATTCGCCGGCCGAGGTCAGCGCCTTGGACATCTCGCCCAGGATGTGCAACCGGCCCTCTTTCGCCTGGGCCAGCGCCTTTTCCATGATCTCGGGCGTGATGCCCGCAACCTTGATGTCCATCTGCAGCGAGGTGATGCCCTTCTCGGTGCCGGCCACCTTGAAGTCCATGTCGCCGAGGTGATCCTCGTCGCCCAGGATGTCGGTCAGGATTGCGAAGGTTCCGTCCTCCTCCAGCACCAGTCCCATCGCGACGCCCGCCACCGGCGCCTTGAGCGGAACGCCCGCATCCATCATCGACAGCGATCCGCCGCAGACAGACGCCATCGAGGACGAACCGTTCGATTCCGTGATCTCGGAGACAACGCGGATCGTGTAGGGGAAGTCGGTCGGCGCCGGCAGCACCGCCTGCAGCGCGCGCCAGGCCAGTTTGCCATGGCCGATCTCACGCCGTCCGGGGGGGCCGACGCGCCCGGCCTCGCCCACCGAATAGGGCGGGAAGTTGTAGTGCAGCAGGAAGTTCGAGCGCGAATTGCCGTGCAGCGCGTCGATGATCTGTTCATCGTCGCCCGTGCCCAGCGTGGTCACGACCAGGGCTTGCGTCTCGCCGCGGGTGAACAGCGCCGAGCCATGGGTCCGGGGCAGAAGGCCCACCTCGCATTCGATCGGGCGCACCTTGTCCAGCGCGCGGCCGTCGATCCGGCGGCCGTGTTTCACCACGTCGCCGCGCAGCACCGCCGATTCCAGCTTCTTGATCGCCGCGTCGAGATTGGGATCCTCAAGCTGCTCTTCGCTAAGGCCAGCCTTGATATCCGCCTTGGCGGCGGCAAGGGCGGTGACGCGCTCCTGCTTGTCGGTGATCGCATAGGCGGCACGCATCTTGTCTTCGCCCAGACCCTTCACGATCTCGTAAAGCGCCGAGTAATCCGGCGGCTGGAAGTCGAAGGGCTCCTTCGCGGCCTCCTCGGCAAGGCTCACGATCAGGTCGATCACCGGCTTGATCTGCTCATGCGCGAAGGTCACCGCGCCCAGCATCTCGGCCTCGCTCAGTTCGTAGGCTTCGGATTCGACCATCATCACCGCGTCGCGGGTGCCGGCCACCACGAGGTCCAGCCGCTGGTCGGGATTGTTGCGCAGATCCTGCATGTCCTTGACTTCGGGGTTCAGGATGTATTCGCCATCCACGAAACCCACGCGGCAGCCCGCGATCGGCCCCATGAAGGGTACACCCGAAATCGTCAGCGCGGCCGAGGTCGCGATCATCGCCACGATGTCGGGATCGTTGACCAGATCGTGAGACAGCACCGTGCACATCACCAGCACTTCGTTCTTGAAGCCCGGCGCGAACAGCGGCCGGATCGGCCGGTCGATCAGCCGCGCGGTCAGCGTTTCCTTTTCCGAGGGCCGCGCCTCGCGCTTGAAGAAGCCGCCGGGCACCTTGCCCGCCGCGTAGTATTTTTCCTGGTAATGGACGGTCAGCGGAAAGAAATCCTGACCCGGCTTCGCCACCTTGGCGAAGGTCACGTTGGCCATGACGCTCGTCTCGCCCAGAGTGGCGATGACCGAGCCGTCGGCCTGACGGGCAACCTTGCCCGTTTCGAGGGTGAGGGTCTCTTGCCCCCACTGCATGCTTTTCGTCGTTACGTTGAACATCATCGTATCCTGCGTGGGAGCGCTCCCGGGCGTATCCCGGGTCTCCCGTTGAAATGGCGGCCCCATTGCCGCCGACCCCTTCCACCATCCCGAGCGCCGGGGTCCGGGCGCAACGTCTCAGATAGCGCGGGCCATACAGGTTTTTGACCCTGTTGGAAAGCTTTCAAAGCTTAACGATTCGCTCGCCCGGTCCCGCCCGTGGCATGGGCCTGCCGCAATCGCGCCGTCCGAACGAAAAACGCCCGCCGATGGGGCGGGCGTTTCGGTCGACGCGGACCGGGCCGGATCAGCGACGGATGCCGAGGCGCTGGATCAGGTTCTGATAACGGGCCTCGTCCTTGCCCTTGACATAGTCCAGCAGCTTGCGGCGCTGGGCGACCATCATCAGAAGGCCACGACGCGAGTGGTTGTCCTTCTTGTGGGTCTTGAAATGCTCGGTGAGCGTGGCAATGCGGCTGGTCAGGATCGCGACCTGCACTTCGGGCGAACCGGTATCGCCTTCCTTGGTGGCGAATTCCTTGACCAGACGGGTCTTTTCTTCGGCGGTGATCGACATCGGGGCCTCCTATGCAAGGGATTGACGGCACAAGCCGGGATGTCGTCCAGCAGGGCCCTTGGAGAAATCCGTCCGGCGGGCGGAACGGATGGGGGCGTATAGGGGATTCCCCCTAGCCTTGTAAAGGGCCGGGTGTCAGGGGGCGGCGCTTTCCTGGATCTCCCGGGCGACCTGGCCCGCCCATTCGCCGATGACCGGGATGAAGTCGATCTGGCTGAGCGAATAGGCGATGATCGAGACCAGCGCGGTCGCACCGACAACTGTGCCAAAGCCCATCGCAAGCCCGCGCAGGAACTGCACCGCCAGGATCCGGCGCACCGAGCCGTGGATCACGAAGAAGCGTTGGCCGTTAAGGGCCTGCACCTCGCGCCGCAGGGCGGCCACCTCACTGGCAAGGTCGGTATCCGTGCGGGGCGCTGGGGTCGGGTCAGGCATCGGGGCTCGCTGGCGGCTTTGGCGGGTGGGATCAGCCTAGCCAAGGCGGCGGCCAGCGCCAAGCCCCGCGCCGTCAGGCTCCGGCGGCCAGCGCGGCAGGGAATTGCGCCGCCGGCACAAGGCTGACCATCGACAGGTCCAGACCGGCCCCGCCGCTGACCACGGCAAGCGGCATCCCGTCCAGCAGGATCGTCGCGTCTTCCGCCCCGGTATCCGAGGGGCCGACCGACAGCACCGGATCGGGATGCGCCTCGGCGTCGTAGACGACGAACAGCGCGTCCTCCGCCTCGTCATAGGTGTCGATCAGCGTGGGCGCGCCGCTGGTCATGGCCAGCCAGTCGTCAAGGCTCGACCCGACGGATTCGGCGGTGTCATGCGCGCCTTCGGCCACTGCGTCGCAGGCGGCCTCATCCGCCAGATAATGTGCAAGATCGGCCTCGGATTCCGCGAATTCATCCGTCGAGACCGCGTGACGCAGCAGATCCTCGAACCCGAAGCCGAAGGCCGGCGTCTCGCTGTCAGGCTCACCGGCTTCGTCATCGGGCGCATCGTCCTCCGAGTCGAGGACGCCGCCGAAATCGACGGTGGAACTGATCATCATCAGGCCCAGCAGAGTTGCAAAAGTAATCATCGTCCGATCCTGTGCAATTTCCTACTCGCCGCCCATCATGGACGCTACCCGCTTCGACCATACTCCTGGCAATGCGGCGGCAGCGAGGCGGCGCGGTTAACTGGTAAACGGATCCGCGGCATTTCCTGCCCCATGCGGCCATCGCCGCGCATCGCTGCGTCCGACAGAAGGCGCAAAGCACGGAAACGGCAGGTTTTTTCAGGCGTTCAACTTTCGCATGTCATGGTTAATGCGGCTGCTTGGGCTCTCCCGTCTCGGCCCCGCCCCTCGAAGACGGGCAGGAAGCTGTCCAGAACCGCGCCGGGGTTCTCTTCCATCGCGAGATGCCCCGACCGGCATGCGGCGTCGCGCACATCGCCCGCCCAGGCGCGCCCGCCCGGGCGCAGCCCAGGACCGGGCCGCCGTCACGTCCACAACTCCGGTTGCTGCGCATACCCGATGTAAAGCGGGTGTTTCGGCTGGCCGTCCCTTGTCAGCCCCAGATGGAACAGCGGCTGCCCGGTCGCGCGCAGCAGCGACTCGACCGCCCGGCCGCGGTCCAGATGCGCGCCATGGCTGCCCCAGGCGCAAACGATCCGGTCGGCCCAGGACGCGCTGTCGCGGATCGCGGCATCGTTTGCCGGGCCGATGGGGTCGGCGGCGGCGCGCATCACCCTGGGGTCGGTGGCCCGGAACGCAAAGATGTTGGTCACCCGGAACGCGCCGAAGCCCAGCGCGCGGGCGCGCCGCTCGCAGCGTTCCACGGTCGGGTCGTTTTGCAGCTCGGTCGCGGTCGAGGGGTTCAACATCACGAACAGCGCCCTCGGCCCGGCCGGATCCCAGATGCGGGTCAGCAGGTAGCGATAGGTCTCGCAGGGGGAATAGACCGCTTCGGACGCGGCATCGCCCTTCTGGTGGGTGCGGGTTATCACCGGCCGGCCCGTGGCGTGACCGGCACGCGGCCTTCGGGGGTCAGCAGGAAGACCTCGCGCCCCTCGATCACCACTGCCGAGACCGGCCCGCCATAGCCCGCGCCGGTATCCAGATCGACGCGGTTGCCGAAATGCGTGACGCGGTCGACGGGGGTATGGCCATGCACGACCAGCACGCCATGGTCGCGCGGGTCGTCCAGGAACTCGCCCCGGATCCAGATCAGATCGTCCTCGACCTGATCCTCAAGCGGCACGCCGGGACGGATGCCCGCATGGCAGAAGAACACCTCGCCCCGCCGATGGAAGGGCAAGAGCGAGTCCAGCAACGCCTTGTGACTGTCGGGCACCGCGCGCACCGCCGCTGCATGCAGCGCGGCGCGGTCGGGATGCATCCCCGTCTCGACCCCGTAGGAGGTCAGCGTCTCGCGCCCGCCGACGCTGGGCAAGAGCCAGTCCAGATCGGGCCGCGCCGGTTCGGGCGGACAGCCGGGGCGCAGGAAATACTGCATGAAGCGGTCGTGATTGCCCCGCAACAGGATCCACGGCTCGCCCGCCGCAAGCCCCTGCACCAGATGCTCCAGCACGCCGCGGCAATTTGGGCCACGGTCGACATAATCGCCCAGATGCACCAACGGCGCCGCGTTGTCGCCCACCCGCGCCCGGTCGGCCGCGATCAGCGCATGGGCCGCCTCAAGCCGGACAAGCTGGCCGTGAATATCGCCGATGGCATAGCTGCGCAGCATGTCGAGGCCTTCCGGAAAGGGAAAAGGAGCCCGTCGCATATCCCGCGACGGGCCCCCTTTGTCAAACCGGCCGCTTTCAGCCGACCTCGAATTCCAGCGGGCGGACCTGCTGGAACAGGCCCGTGGCCTTCAACTCGTCGATCACCACCTGCGGGATCGGATCATCGAGGTAAAGGATCGCGATGGCGTTCTCGCCCGGCCCGGTGCGGCCCAGGGTAAAGTTCGCGATGTTCACGCCATGGGCGCCCATCGTGGCCCCCAGCGCGCCGATGATGCCGGGCACGTCCTTGTTGGTGGTGTAAAGCATGTGCTCGCCGATCTCGGCGTCGATGTTGATGCCCTTGATCTGGATGAAGCGCGGCTTGCCGTCCGAGAACACGGTGCCCGCGATCGAGCGTTCGCGCGTCTCGGTCACCACGGTCAGCTTGATGTAACCATCAAAGGCGCCCGACTTGCCCTGCGTCGTGGTGGACATCGCGATGCCGCGTTCCTTGGCGACGATGGGGGCCGAGACCATGTTGATCGCAGGATTTGCCTCCTTCAGCACACCGGCGATGGCGGCGCAGTTCAGGGCCTCGATGTTCATCCCGGCGGCAACACCGTCGTGCAGGATGTTGATCGCCTTGATCGGCTCGTCGGTCATCTGCCCGGCAAAGCTGCCCAGATGACCCGCCAGCGCGATCCACGGCCCCATCACCTTGGCTTCCTCGGCAGTGATGGACGGCATGTTGATCGCATTGGTCACGGCACCCGTCAGCAGGTAGTCGGCCATCTGCTCAGCCACCTGAAGCGCCACGTTTTCCTGCGCCTCGGTCGTCGAGGCGCCCAAATGCGGCGTGCAGACGACATTGGGCAGGTTGAACAGCACGTTCTCCTTCGCCGGTTCCTCGGCGAAGACGTCGAAGGCGGCGCCCGCGACATGGCCCGAT
>NZ_DSDD01000482.1:0-8511 GCF_011048875.1 Rhodovulum sp. | reverse complement strand
TTTTCCGCTCGGGCGCGTCATGGCTGACCTCGATCAGGCAGGAGCCGCAATTGTCGTTGCGGAATTCGAAGGGGATCGGGATCCGGTTTTCCTCGGCGAGGGCGAGGATTGCCATGTCACGTTTTCCTGTCCTTGGCGCCCCGGAAGGGGCGGGAATCTCGGGGTTTATCGCTTGCGCGTTCCTGCCGGAGAGCTAGCAGCAAGCGTGCCAAGGCGGCGGATCCCCGAAATCGGAAAACCGTCGGACTTTCATCGGACTTTCTGTCGGGTTCTGGTCGCAAAGCCGACATCCCCGACGCGGCCTGTCGCCGGGGGGATCGGGGGAGGGGGGCGCGCCCCCCCAGCGGCCGGGCCTAGCGGAAGGGCAGGGCGTAAAGCAGCCCGCCATTGGTCCATTGCGCGTTCAGCCCGCGCGCCAGACCGACCGGGGTCTTCTGTCCGATATATTTCTCGAACAGCTCGCCGTAATTGCCACCGGCCTTGATCGCCTTGACGGCCCAGTCCGCTTGCAGGCCGAGCATCGCGCCCAGATCGCCCTCGGTGCCGAGCAGGCGGTTGATCTCGGGGGTCGAGGTCGGGTTGGCGGCCAGTTCGTCGATATTGGCCGAGGTCACGCCATATTCCTCGGCGGCGATCAGCGCGTTCAGCGTCCAGCGCACGATATCGGCCCAGTCATCGTCGCCATGGCGCACGACGGGCCCCCGCGGTTCCTTGGAGATAAGCTCGGGCAGGATCACATGCGCGGTCGGATCCTCGAAGGTGGCGCGGGTGGCGGCCAGCGCGGAGGCGTCGTTGGTGTAGGCCTCGCATTCGCCCGCGAGATATTTCTGAACTGCAGCCTCGTCGCTGTCGACCGGCACCGGCTGGAAGCCGGTATTGTTCGCGGCGAACAGCCGCGCCATGTTCGCCTGGCTGCCCGCGCCGCCGGGGATGCAGACCGTCGCCTCGCCGAGTTCGCGCGCCGAGGCGATCCCGAGGGATTTCGGCACCATGACCCCCTGGCCGTCGTAATAGCTGACGCCGACGAAGGTGACTTTCTGGCCGACATCGCGCCCGAAGGTCCAGGCGATGTTGCGCGACAGGATGTCGATCGTGCCGTCCGTCAGAAGGTCCATGGCTTCCGCATCGGTGCCGGCGACATGGAACTCCACCGCCGCGGCATCGGACAGCACGGCCGCGGCCACGGCGCGGCAGATCGCCACGTCGAACCCCTGCCAGTTGTCGGTTGAATCGGGGGCCGAGAAGCCCACGAGCCGGGAGTTGATGCCGCAGCTGACCTTGCCCCGCTCCCTGACCGCATCCAGCGTTTCGGCGGGGACGGATCCCGCCCCGAGGCTGGCGGCGGCGAACACGCCGAGCAGGAAGGATCGTATCATTTTCACCTCTTCCCGAGTTTTTCCGTCCTTCGGACGGCCAGTTCTGCCCACCTTGCCCGGGCAATGGCCCGCCCGGATAACGTACCCCCGTCGGCGGTGCAAGGTTGGACAAATTAACCGAGCGAGGTCAAGGCCGCACAGGCCCGCATCCTTCCCCGCCTGTCTTTCTCCGGCCGGTCCGGCGCAGGCGCGCAGACCCCGCACCCGCCGCTTGCCCGGCCGGATCACGGCTTCGGGCGCGCGAGATCGAGGAAGCGGCGGGCCTGAAGGAAGTCGCGCCGCCGGGCGGCCGCGACCTCGGCGGCCTCGTCGTCGATGCCCCATTGATCCTGTTGCCAGGTCTCGTCGATGCGCGAGAGATCCCAGAGCCGTTCAATCGGCGCCACCGCCCGGTCGAGCGCGGCCAGCCCGATCACCAGAGAGCCCGACAGCGCCACCAGGTCATGCAGCGCGGTCAGCGCAAAGGCATCCTGTGCCGCCACCCGGGCCGCCAGACGGGCAAGGCTGTCGGCGGGCTGGGCGCGGGGCAGGAGGCCCGCGGTCGGGATCAGCGGGGCGCGGAGGCTGTCACGCGCCCAGTCGAGCAGCGGGTCCCAGGCCGCCGCCTGGCGGGCGACCAGTTCGGCGGGGCTGTCGGCGCGGTGGCAGATCAGGTCGCTTTCGCCATAGGCCGCGATCAGGGCGGCGACCTCGGCCTGCTGGGGGCGGACCCGGTCGATGGCGGCATTGGCGGCGCGGGTGACGGGCATGGTCAGCGGGCGCAGCTCGCGCTCCTGCGCGTCCCATTCGGCAGCGGCGGCCTCGGCCATGGCGCGAGTCGGCAGCAGGAAGGCGGCCTTGGCCGGGGTGCGGACCGGGCGGCCGTCGAGCAGCACGGCAAAGCCCGCCTCGGTCTCGTCCACGCTGGCCTCTGCCCAGAAGCGTTTCGGCGCCCAGGCGGTCATGCCCGCCCCCACAGCCGGTCGAGCGCGCCCGGCAGCGCGGCGAAATCCTCGATCAGCGCATCCGCGGCGGCCAGTCGCTCGGCCGGGTGATAGCCCCAGCGAACGCCCAGTGTGCGCACGCAAGCCGCGCGCCCCATCGCGATGTCGAATTCCGTGTCACCGATCATCACCGCGTTTTCCGGCGCCACCCCGGTTTCGTCAAGCGCGGCCAGCACCATGGCGGGATGCGGTTTGGACGGGTGCAGGTCGGCATGCTGGCGGGTCACGAAATGGCGGGCCAGACCATGCGCGGCGAGGATCGCGTCGAGCCCGCGGCCCGACTTGCCGGTGGCGATGCCCAGAAGCGTGTTGTCCTGCGCGGCCAGCGCCTCGATCGCGGCGCGCGCGCCGGGATAAAGCGGCGAGGCGGTCTCGGTGCGCCGGGTGAAATACTGGCCGCGATACCGCTCCACCATCCGCGCGCGGCCCTCCTCGGACAGGTCGGGGGCAAGACGGGCCAGCGCCACGGGCAGCGAGAGCCCGACCACCGACAGCATCGCGGGCAGCGGCGGCGGGGCCAGCCCCTCGGCGGCGAAGGCGGCGGTCATGGCGGCGGCGATATGCGCCTGGCTGTCGACCAGCGTGCCGTCCACGTCGAAGATCACCAGCCGCAGCCCGCTCACGCGAGATCCTCGAACGGGTCGGCGGGCACGTCGTTCTCGGCCCAGCCCAGCATGTCCCAGGTGCGTTTCATGTGCTCGGGCAGGGGCGCGGTGACGGTCAGCACCTTGCCGGTGACCGGATGGGTCAGGCGCAGGTGGCGGGCATGCAGGTGCAGCTTGCGGCTGACCTCGCCGCCCAGCTGCGCGCCCCAGCCCTCGCCCTCGTTGACCTGGCCGGAGCCGCCATATTTGCCGTCGCCGATCACCGGATGGCCGATCTCGGCCATATGCGCGCGCAATTGATGGGTGCGCCCGGTGACCGGCACCAGCGCGCACCAGCTGACGCGCTTGCCCAGCGAGGACAGCACCGCGTAATCGGTCACCGCGCGCTTGGCATCAGGGGTCTTGTCCACCTTGTCGGGATGGATGCAGCGCATCTTCTCGCCCTCGCCGCCCGCGCCGTGGCCCGGCGCCTTGACCAGCCCGAAGCGGATCGTGCCCATTGCGGGGCTGGGCACGCCCGCGACGGCGGCCCAGTAGATCTTGCGCGTTTCGCGGGCTCGGAAGGCCGCCGTCAGCGCATGCGCCACCGCGCGGGTGCGCGCCAGCAGCAGCACGCCCGAGGTGTCGCGGTCCAGCCGGTGTACCAGCCGGGGCTTGTCCTCCAGCCCGAAGCGCAAGGCCTCGGCCAGCCCGTCGACATGGCGGGTCTGGCCGCTGCCGCCCTGGGTCGCCAGCCCCGGTGGCTTGTTCAGCGCGATGATGTTGTCGTCGCGATAAAGCACGCAGGCCCGGATCATCGCGGCATCGGCCTCGCCGACCGCGGCGCGCGGCGGCGCCTCGCCCGGCGCGGGCAGCGGCGGAATGCGCACCTGCTGGCCCTCTTCCAGCCTCGTGGCGGGTTTCACCCGGCCGCCATCCACCCGGATCTCGCCCTTGCGGCACATCTTCTCGATGCGGGTCCGGGGAACATGCGGGAAATGCCGGCGAAACCAGCGGTCCAGCCGCTGCTCGCCCTCGCCCGGCGCCACCGTCAGGGTCTGCACGCCCGTCATGCCATCAGCCCCCGCGCCACCCACAGCCCCGCCGCAATCGCCAGCAGCGACAGCGCGACCGAGGCGAAGACATAGGTCGCCGCCATATGGACCTGCCCGCGCTCGTAAAGCGTCAGCGCATCCAGCGAGAAGGCCGAGAAGGTGGTGAACCCGCCGAGGATCCCGGTCATCAGGAGGGGCGCATAGGCATTGCCGAACTTCCGCGCCAGCACCACCACCAGCACGCCCATCAGGAACGAGCCCATCACATTCACCGTCAGCGTGCCCCACGGATAGCCCGACCCCATCAGCCGGATCGTCGCCAGCCCGGTGAGGTAGCGCCCCACCGCCCCGATCGCGCCGCCCAGCGCCACCTGAAGGATTGTTCCGATGCTTGTCATGGGCCTCCCTTCTGCGCCTTGGCGCGCGTTGTCAACCGCCCCCGGCCCCGGCTTCTTCTGGCCTCAAATATCCCGGGGGGGCGGGGGGGGGCAGCGCCCCCCGCCGGGTCGCCCCGGCGACCGCCGGGGCGAAACCCCTCGCGGCGCTAGCCCTCGCCCCGCCGCTGGGCACGCAGCTTCGTGAAATACTCCAGCCGCCGCGTCAGCTCCCGCTCGAATCCCCGCTCGACCGGGCTGTAATAGACGCCGCGCTTCATCGCCTCGGGGAAGTAGTCCTGCCCCGAGAACCCGGCCTCGGCATCGTGGTCGTATTCGTAGCCCGCGCCATAGCCCTCGTCCTTCATCAGCTTCGTCGGCGCGTTCAGGATATGCTTCGGCGGGGGCTCAGACCCGGTGCGTTTCGCCGCCGCCCGCGCGTTCCTGTAGGCGGCATAGCCCGCGTTCGATTTCGGCGCGAGCGCCAGATAGATCACCGCCTGGGCCAGCGCCAGTTCGCCCTCGGGGCTGCCCAGCCGTTCATAGACGGACCACGCATCCAGGCACAGCGTCTGCGCCTGCGGGTCGGCCAGCCCGATATCCTCGATCGCCATCCGGGTGATGCGCCGGGCCAGGAAACGCGGATCCTCGCCGCCCTCCAGCATCCGCGCCAGCCAGTAGAGCGCGGCATCGGGGTCCGAGCCGCGCACCGACTTGTGCAGCGCCGAGATCAGGTTGTAATGCGCGTCCCCCGACTTGTCGTATTGCGCGGCGCGTTTCTGCAGCCGCCGGGCCAGCGCCTCGGGCGACAGCGCGTCCTCGACTTTCCAGGCCGCGATCTGCTCGATCAGGTTCAGAAGCGCGCGGCCATCGCCATCGGCCATTTCCAGCAACTGCTCGCGCGCGGGTCCGGTCAGCGGCAGGGCGTGGCCAAGTTCCTGTTCGGCGCGTTGCGCCAGCAGTTCCAGATGCGCCAGGTCCAGCCGGTCCAGCACCAGCACCTGCGCCCGGCTCAGGAGTGCCGCGTTCAGTTCGAAGCCGGGATTTTCCGTGGTCGCGCCCACCAGAAGGATCGTGCCATCCTCCATATGCGGCAGGAACCCGTCCTGCTGGGCCTTGTTGAAGCGGTGGATCTCGTCCACGAACAGCAGCGTCCCCTGCCCGTTCACATGGCGCAGTTTCGCCGCCTCGAACACCTTCTTCAGGTCCGCGACCCCGGTGAAGATCGCGCTGATCTGGACGAAGGCCAGATCGGTCTCGTCGGCCAGCAGCCGCGCGATGGTGGTCTTGCCCACGCCCGGCGGCCCCCAGAGGATCAGCGAGGACAGCGTGCCCGAGGCCAGCATCACGCCCAGCGGGCCGTCGGGGCCGAGGACATGTTCCTGCCCGATCACCTCGGCCAGCCGTTTCGGGCGCAGCCGGTCGGCCAGCGGGCGGAGGCTTGGCTTGTGCGGCGAGGCGGGGTCTATGCGGTCGAACAGGTCAGCCATCGGCCAAGCCTAGGGCAAGGCGGTCAGACACGGAAGCGCAACACGCCGCGCCGGCCGCCCCGCAGATATTCGACATGCCAGTTGCGCCCGCCCGCCCTGGCGGCCTCGGCCACGTCGGCGGTGCTGCGGATCGGGCGGTCGTTCATCAGCAGCAGGATATCGCCCGGGCGCAGGCCGATCCGGGCGCCGGTCTCGCCCGGATCGGTGACCAGCACGCCCCGCGTCTCGGCGGGCAGGCCGGTCTCCTGCGCGACGGCGGGGTTGATATTGACGACCGACAGCCCCGCCAGCACGCTGCGCCCGGTGACGGTGAGCGGCGCGCGGGGCGGGGTTTCAGGGGCCGCGATCAGGGCGACGCGGGCGGTCCGCTCGCGGCCCTGGCGCAGATAGGTGACGGCGATCTCGCCGCCCACGCCTTCGGCCGAGAGGCGGAACAGCATTTCCTGGGGCGTGTTGACCGGGGCGCCGCCCAGTTCCAGCACGATATCGCCCACGCGAAGCCCGGCCTTGCCAAAGGGGCTGTCGGGATGCAGGTCGCTGAGCACGACGCCCTGCGGCAGATCGAGGCCGAAACCCTCGGCCAGCGCGGCGTCGACCGGCTGGCCCGAGACGCCCGCCCAGGGCCGCTGGAACCGGTCGCGTCCCGCGCGGGCCTGGTCGACGAAGCGCGTCACCAGATTGGCGGGGATCGCGAAGCCGATGCCGTTCGAGCCGCCCGAGCGCGACAGGATCGCGGTGTTGATGCCCACGAGGCGGCCGGCCATGTCGACCAGCGCTCCGCCCGAATTGCCCGGGTTGATCGCGGCATCGGTCTGGATGAAATAGCCCCGCCCGCCGCCGATCGACAGGCCCGAGCGCGCCAGTCCCGAGACGATGCCCTGGCTGACGGTCTGGCCGACGCCGAACGGATTGCCGATGGCGAGCACGAGATCGCCGACCTCGACCGTGTCGGAATCGCGGAGCGGGAGCGCGGGCAGGTCGCGCGCGCCCTGGAGGCGCAGGATGGCGAGGTCGGATTCCTCGTCCGAGAGCAGCACCTCGGCGTCGTATTCGCGCCGGTCGGTCAGCACCACGCGGATCTCGGTGGCCTGGCCGACGACATGGTAGTTCGACACCACCAGCCCGTCGGCGGACACGATCACGCCCGATCCCAGCGCGTTCTGCACGCGGGGCTGGACCCGGCCGAAATCGCGGAAGAGCTGCGAGAAGAACGGATCGCCCGCGAAGGGGGTGACGCGGTCGGCGACCACGCGACGGGCGTAGATATTGACCACGGCGGGTGCGGCCTGGCGCACCACGGGGGCGAAGCTGAGGCTGATTTCGGCCGCGCTGGCGGGCGGGCGGCGGTCCTCGGCGGCCAGCGGCTGCGCGGCGAGGGCAAGGCAGAGCAGGACAAGCAGGCGGGTCATGGGCGGCTTTCGCGGTTGCGATCATTCAGGCATATGCGTGTGCCCGGGCCGGAGTTCAACGCCCCGGCACCCCCCGCCCACCCAGGCGGGGGGCGGGCAACCTCAGTGCAGGTTGGACGCGAAGTTCATCGAGACCACCTGGTTCTTGATGCCGTCGATCTCCATCACCGGGCCCATGGCGGTCATGTCGATGCCGACACGCTTGTACCACAGGGTCCAGTTCGCGTTCAGCAGCGTCAGGCACTGGGTCGCGCCCAGGCTGCGGGCGGCCTTGGCCAGTTCCTGCACGAGGTTGAAGTAGATCGGCCGGCGCTGGACCAGCGGCACGCGCTGCGACACGAAGAGCCGCGAGCTTTCCCACACGGTTTCGGCCACGGGGGCCTCGTCATGCAGCAGGTGCGAGGGGATGGTGTCCAGAAGCCCCTTCTGCGCGTCGCGGATCATGTAGGTGTAGATGCCGCAGCGCGCGGTGGTCGGTGTCAGGCGGTTTCCCGCAAGCACCTGGCCCAGCTCGTCATGCACGACGACCCAGCGGCTGGCCGGGGTGTCGTACTGGTCATATTCCATCCCCATCGCCTCGGGGAGGTCCCATTTGTTGCGCTCGATGAAAAGCTCGCGACGTGCACGAAGCATATTTGCGAAAAGCTCGCCATGGTTGTGAAGGTTTTCGAAGGAAAGGGTCGTGGTCTGCATAAGAGCCTCCTGCAGGGTTGGTGGTGTGGTCAGTAACCTTGCGGAGGGCGACGGCCGTCAGAGCAGCCCGTAATCCTTGGCCCGCTGAATCGCTTCGGCTGTGGTGCGCGCCATCAGTCGTTCGCGGGCAGAGGCGAGACGGGCCTTGAGCGCACTTTCCGATATCCTCAGCTTGCTGGCAGCGGCCGCATGGCGGTCACCGTCCGCGATGCATTTCAGCGCCTCGATCTGAGCCTTGGTCAGCTCTTGCGGCGGCTCGGTCATGTCGTGCAACCGACGCACGAGGGCCTCGATCTTGTCGATCTCGGCATCCTCGAATTCCCGATCTGCTCGTGCCACACTCGCAATGGTCCTGGAGGCGATCGGCCCCCAGGAGATCGTCACGCCGTACCTCAAGCCGAAACGCGCGGCATCCTCGAGAATGCCGAACGGATCGGGGATGTTCTGATTGCTCCACCGTGTCGCGCCGGTGGTTGAGAAGCCCCAGGCGACCATCGGGTCGCGCAGGACATATCCACGTTCGGTATAGTGGGCCAGCCACTCCGGG
>NZ_DSDD01000333.1:0-8524 GCF_011048875.1 Rhodovulum sp. | reverse complement strand
GCCAGTAGCGGACGCGGCCGTTGGAGACGTCATCTTGTTCCGTCTGCGCGAGGCGGGTGTTGCCAAGCATCTGGGCATTCAGGGCGCGATCGGCGCGCGGGCGAGTTTCATCCACGCCTATCACGGCCACGGGGTGGTCGAGAGCCCGCTCTCGACGCCATGGGCACGCCGCATCGTGGCTCGGTTCGCGTTTCCCGAAAGGACTTAGACCATGGCAACAATCGTTCTGTCCGCAGCCGGTGCGGCGGCGGGCTCCGCTTTGGGCGGCTCGGTACTGGGGCTGTCGAGCGCGGTGATCGGCCGGGCTGTCGGCGCGACGATCGGCCGGGCGATCGACCAGCAATTGCTCGGAACGGGCTCGCAGGCGATCGAGACTGGCCGCGTCGAGCGGTTTCACCTGACCGGCGCCAGCGAGGGGGCGCCGGTGACCCGGCTCTGGGGGCGATCGCGGCTGTCGGGACAGGTGATCTGGGCCTCGCGCTTCAAGGAGCGGGTCAAGAAGTCGGGTGGCGGAAAGGGTGCGCCGTCGCAGCCCAAGGTCCGCGAATACAGCTATACCGTCAGCCTGGCGATTGCGCTTTGCGAGGGCGAGATCGCGCGGGTGGGCCGGATCTGGGCCGATGGGACCGAGATCGCCCCCGACGAGATCAACATGCGGGTCTATTCGGGCAGCGAGGACCAGTTGCCCGACCCGCTGATCGAGGCGGTCGAAGGCATGGGCCAGGCGCCTGCCTATCGCGGCATTGCCTATCTGGTGATCGAGGAACTCGATCTGGGCCGGTTCGGCAACCGTGTGCCGCAATTCTCGTTCGAGGTAGTGCGCGCGGCGGCGGGCGAGGTCGAGGACCTTGCCCATCTCGTTCAGGGGGTCGCGCTGATCCCGGGCACGGGGGAATATGCGCTGGCGACCACGCCCGTCCATTTCGAGGATGCACCGGGCGTCGTACGTTCGGCCAATGTGAACACGCCGGGCGGCAAATCCGACCTCGCGGTGTCGCTGGACATGCTGCGGGGTGAGTTGCCGCGCGTGGGGTCGGTGGTGCTGGTGGTGAGCTGGTTCTCGGGCGATCTGCGGGCGGGTATGGCGCGCATCGCGCCCGGCGTCGAACAGGACGATATCGATGGCAAGCCGATGCGTTGGCGTGTGGCGGGGCTGTCGCGGGACGAGGCCAATGTGATCCCGCGCATCGAGGGGCGGGCGATCTATGGTGGCACGCCGTCCGACCAAAGCGTCATCGAGGCAATCAAGGCGCTCGCCGAGGGCGGGCAGGAAACGGTGTTCTACCCCTTCATCCTGATGGATCAGCTTCAGGGCAATACCTTGACCGATCCCTATTCCGGGGAAGAGGGTCAGCCCCATCTGCCCTGGCGGGGACGGATCACGCTGTCCTTTGCGCCGGGCCATCCGTTCTCGCCCGATGGCACTCATGAAGCCGCTGCGGAGGTTGCCGATTTCTTCGGCTCGGCCCGGCCGGAAGACTTTGTCTTCGATGGCCAGACGGTCCGCTACACTGGAAACGACGGTTGGAGCTATCGCCGATTCATCCTGCATTACGCTCATCTCTGTGCTGCTGCGGGCGGGGTGGGGGCGTTCTGCATCGGGTCCGAAATGCGCGGGCTGACCACGATCCGCGGCCCGGCCAACAGCTTTCCCGCGGTCGAGGCGCTGCGCGCGCTGGCAGCAGATGTCCGCGCGGTGCTGCCGGGTGCGAAGATCGGATATGCTGCCGACTGGAGCGAATATTCGGGGTATCAACCCGCCCATCAGCCGGGCGACCGGTTCTTCCACCTCGACCCGCTCTGGGCCGACCCGAATATCGATTTCATCGGCATTGACAATTACATGCCGCTCTCGGATTGGCGCGAGGGTGAGGAGCATGTGGATGCCCATTGGGGTGCGATCCATGCGCTCGATTATCTGAAGGCCAATATCGAGGGCGGCGAGGGCTACGACTGGTATTATCCCAGCGTCGAGGCCCGCAATGCGCAGATCCGGGTGCCGGTCACCGACGGAGCGAATGGCGAGGCCTGGGTCTGGCGCTACAAGGATATCCGCAGCTGGTGGGAGAACCCTCATCATGACCGCGTCGGTGGCGTTCGGCAGGCCGTGCCGACGCCTTGGTTGCCGCGCTCGAAACCGGTCTGGTTCACTGAATTCGGCTGTGCCGCTGTGGACAAGGGCACCAACGCGCCGAACCTGTTCGTTGATCGGAAATCCTCCGAGAACGCGCTGCCGCCCTTTTCGACCGGGGCGCGCGACGACCTGATCCAGCACCAGTATCTTCGCGCGGTTCTGACCTACTGGGCCGACTCTGCGAAGAACCCGGTGTCGGACGTCTATGGTGGGCGGATGATCGACCTCTCCCGCGCTCATGTCTGGGCCTGGGACGCCCGGCCTTTCCCGCATTTCCCGGGCAACCGAGAGCTTTGGGCGGATGGTGACAACTACGCTCGCGGTCATTGGCTGAACGGACGGGCCTCGGCGCAGGCCCTTGATGCCGTGGTCGCCGAGATCTGCGCGGCAACGGGATTGGAGCCCCCGAATGTCGAGCAGCTGTACGGGCTTGTGCGCGGTTACGCGGTGACGGGCAACGACGGTGCGCGCAGCGCGCTTCAGCCCCTGATGCTAGCCTATGGCGCCGAGGCGGCCGAGCGCGAGGGGAAGCTTGTCTTCTTCAACCGCAACGGGCAGCCCAAACGGGTCATCGATGCGGGGCGTCTTGTGGCAACCGAGCGGTCGTCCTCTGCGATCGAACATATCCGCACCCCCGAGGCCGAGACCGCCGGGCGGGTCCGTCTTTCCTTCATCGAATCCGACGGTGCCTACGAGACCCGCGCCGCAGAGGCGATCCTGCCCGATGAAAGAAGCCGCACGGTCGCCTCCAGCGAACTGGCCCTGGTGCTGACTGGCGGCGAGGGGCAGGCGGTGGTCGAGAGATGGCTGGCGGAATCCCGCGTCGCGCGCGACCGGGCCCGCTTTGCATTGCCGCCCTCGATGATGGAGGTCGGGCCGGGTGACGTCCTGCGCTTGCCCGGCGGCGATTTCCGCGTCGACCGGGTCGATCTGTCGGGTGCGCGCGAGATCGAGGCAACCCGCGTCGAGCGTGGTCTCTACCCGCCGCCGAACCGCGATGAAGCGCCGGTGCGGCAAGCGCCCTTCGTGCCCCCCATGCCCGTCCATCCCGTGTTCCTGGACCTGCCGCTGCTGACCGGCGAAGAGGTTCCGCACGCGCCACATCTGGCGGTAACGGCAACGCCCTGGCCGGGCACCGTCGCAGTTTATGGCGCCGTCGGCGATTCGGGCTACGAACTCAACACGCTGATCGGCCAACCCGCGACTATCGGCGTGACCGAAAATCCGCTTGCCGCCGCCGCGCCTGCGCGCTGGGATCGCGGGCCGGCACTTCGCGTCAGACTCGCGTCGGGGGCGCTGTCCTCCGTGGGGCTGGCCGAATTGCTGGCGGGGGCGAATGCGGCTGCGATCGGCGATGGCAGTTCCGGCAACTGGGAGATCTTCCAGTTTGCCCGCGCGGATCTTGTGGCGCCCCTGACTTACGATCTGCGCCTCAGGCTTCGCGGTCAGGCAGGGACCGACGGGTTGATGCCCGCGCTCTGGCCGGCCGGCAGCCTGGTGGTGCTGCTCGATGGAGGGCCGACACAGATCGGCCTGCCGCTATCGGCTCGCGGACTGGACCGCAATTACCGGATCGGTCCGGGCTCTCGTCCCTATGACGATGCCTCTTTCACGCATGTCGTTCAGGCGTTCGACGGGATCGGCCTCAGACCTTTTGCGCCCTGCCACCTGATCGCACGGCCCGATGGGCAGGGTGGCCTTGCCATTGTCTGGATCCGTCGGACCCGGATCGACGGGGACAGCTGGGCCTCGGTCGAGGTGCCGCTGGGTGAAGCGCATGAGGCCTATCACCTGCGCGTGGTCGGCTTGGGCGGCAAGGTTCTGCGTGAGACCACAACCCGGGCGCCAAGCTGGAACTACACCGCGCAGATGCGGGCGGCGGATGCCGGGGCGCAGCCCGTCGCCGTCGAGGTGGCGCAATTGTCCGACCAGTTCGGACCTGGACCCTATCGGAGGATCGTGATCGATGACTGAAACCGCCAACCTTTCCCTGCCGCTGTTGCAGGCTGCACAGGCCCAGAAGCATGTGACCGTAAACGAGGCGCTGGTGAAGCTTGACGCGCTGGTGCAACTGCGACTGGAAAGCCTCGGCCTTGCCGCGCCGCCCGCCGACGCCCATGACGGCCAGGCGTGGGGTGTCGCGGCTGGCGCCTCCGGAGACTGGGCCGGGCAGGTGGGCCGCATCGCGATCGCCGACAATGGGGGCTGGATCTTCGCCGAACCTCTCGCGGGCTGGCGCGCCTGGATCGTCGATACGGATAGCGAGATGCGCCATGACGGGACCCGATGGGTGCCTGTTGCGACCTGCGGGGCGGTCTCGCCCACGGGGGCGGCCTTCGCGACCCGGGTCTTGGAATTCGACCATCCGATCTCGGCAGGGGGGGCGCAGCCGACGACGCAGATGATCCCCTCGCACGCGATGGTCTTCGCGGTTACCGCACGGGTGATCGATCCGATCTCCGGAACGGTCCAGGCCTGGAGCCTCGGGAGCGAGGGGGCGCCCGACCGTTTCGGGAGCGGGCTGGGGACCGGTCTGAACTCCTATGCCTTGGGTGTTCTGGGCCAGCCGATGACCTATTACGGGCCCGAACCCCTTGTGCTGACCCCTCTGGACGGAACCTTCGCAGGCGGCAAGGTGCGGTTTGCAGTTCATTATGCCGAGTTCGCTCCGCCGGGGGTGGTCTAGGCCGATGCGCCCGGTTCTTCCTGGCGACGCGGTGGCCGCCGCGCGGGCGCTTTTTGCCTGTCCTCCCGGTAAACGCACCGCATCCATGGCGCTGATGCTCGAGCGTGCCGAAGCGGCGGACGCATATCGCAAGCGATTTGGCCGCGCGCATCCGGCCTGGGGCAACGGTTCTCTCATGGCGCTTGCCCAGCGGGAGTCCCTTCCGCCAGAACCACTGCTCGACGATCCCGACTATTGCCGCTGCCTGGCGCTGGTCTTCGCCACACTCGCGGATCGCCGAGCTGCCACGAAGACGCCGCGTGGCCTTGCCTGACCACGGGTCGGGTGCGGTCTGGTCCTGCTGGTCCTGCGGATCCCATTCCTGCCCCATGACGCCCTGGCCCCGCTCCTTGCCGGGCCGGGGGATCCCGCGTAGCTTCTCCCCGGCCTGAAGATCTTGCGCGCTGCGCCATGTCCGGGCTTTGTCTTCGCCGACGCGCTGGTGTAGCCTGTCGCGCGAAAGGAAGGGGACGCCTATGGGCAAGACGAAACCGCGCCTGACCAAACTTGATCCGGTCTGGGAACGCATCTGCCACGAGGCGGCCGCGGCCGTCACGGACGAGCCCCTGCTGGGCGGGCTGATGCATTCCAGCCTTCTGCACCATGGCGGTCTTGACGACGCACTGGCCTACCGCTTCGCGCAGAAGCTCTCGTCCGGCGAGATGTCCGAGCAATTGCTGCGCGAGATCGCCGATGCCGCCTATGCGGCCGACCCCGGGCTGGGCAAGGCGGCCCGGGCGGACCTTATGGCGGTCTACGACCGTGATCCGGCCTGCCACCGCTATATCCAGCCGATCCTGTTCTTCAAGGGATTCCAGGCATTGCAGGCCTATCGCGTGGGTCACTGGCTCTGGCAGAGCGGACGGCGCGACATGGCCTATCTCGTGCAGATGCGCGTGTCCGAGGCCTTCAGCGTCGATATCCATCCCGCCGCCCGGCTGGGGCAGGGGATCATGATCGACCATGCCCATTCGATCGTGATCGGCGAGACCGCGGTAGTGGGCGACAATGTCTCGATGCTGCATTCGGTGACGCTGGGCGGCACCGGCAAGCAAGAGGGCGACCGCCACCCCAAGATCGGCAACGGCGTGCTGATCGGGGCCGGGGCCAAGGTGCTGGGCAACATCACGGTTGGCTGCTGCTCGCGCATCGCGGCGGGGTCGGTGGTGCTGCACGATGTGCCGATGAAATCGACCGTGGCAGGCGTTCCTGCCCGGATCGTTGGCGAGGCGGGCTGCGAGCAGCCTTCGATGACGATGGATCATCTGCTGGGTGGCGGCGACGTCTGAGTGCCGCGCCGCCGTCCGGGCGGGGTAATTCCGCCCGGCGCGCAGGGGGCCCGTCAGGCCAGCATGGCCATCGGGCTTTCCAGGCTGTCCTTGATCGCCTCGAGCAGTTCTGCCCCAAGCGCGCCGTCGATCACCCGATGATCGACGCTGAGGGTGACGGTCATCACCGTGGCGGCTTCGATCCGGCCCTCCTCGGTCACGACGGGCCGTTTCACGCCGGCACCAACGGCCAGAATCGCGCCATGGGGCGGGTTGATGACCGCGTCGAAACTGTCGATGCCGAACATGCCAAGGTTCGAGATCGCGAAGCTGCCGCCCTGGTATTCGTGGGGGGCGAGCTTGCGGTCGCGGGCGCGGGCGGCAAGGTCCTTCATCTCGGCCGAGAGCTGGCTGAGGGTCTTGGTCTCGGCGTCCCGCAGGACCGGCGTGAACAGACCGCCCTCGACGGCGACGGCCACGGCCACATCCGAGGGTTTCAGCTGAAGGATGCGGTCGCCGGCCCAGACGGCGTTGGCCGCGGGCACCTTCTGGAGCGCGAGCGCGCAGGCCTTGATGATGAAGTCGTTGACGCTGAGCTTGACCCCGCGATGGGCAAGCTGGGCGTTCAGTTGGGCACGGAACGCCATCAGCGCGTCGAGCCGGATGTCGCGGCGCAGATAGAAATGCGGGATCGTCTGCTTGGCCTGCGCCAGGCGGGCGGCGATGGTCCTGCGCATGCCGTCAAGCGGGACCTCGTCATGGGCGCGGTCGGCGTAGAGCCTGGCCACGGCCTGGGCATCCGGGCCCGCGGGCGAGGGGGATGCTGCGGCGGCCGGGGGAGAGGTCGGTGCAGCAGAGGCGGCCGGCTTCGGCGCAGTGCCGGGCTCTGCGCCCTCGACATCGGCCTTGATGATGCGGCCGCGCGGTCCCGTGCCCTTGAGCCCGGCGAGGTCGATCCCCCTGTCCGCGGCGATGCGGCGCGCGAGCGGCGAGGCGAAGATACGGTCGCCTGGGGGCGAGGTCGGCACGGGCGGGGCGGCGGCCGGCTTGGAGCCCCCTGCGGGGGCCGCCGCGCCGGCCACGTCGGCCCCTTGGGCCTCCGGGCGCAGCGTCGGCGGCGGCGTCGGCGCGCGGTCGGCGTCCGCGGCCTGCTCGCCCTCGGCGAGCAGCAGGGCGATCGGGGTGTTGACCCTGACGCCCTCGGTACCTGCGGGGATCAGGATCCGGCCCAGCGTGCCTTCATCGACCGCCTCGAATTCCATCGTGGCCTTGTCGGTCTCGATCTCGGCGATCAGATCGCCCGCCGAAATGGTGTCGCCCTCGTTCACCAGCCACCTGGCGAGCGTGCCTTCCTCCATCGTGGGCGAGAGCGCGGGCATCAGGATTTCGGTCGGCATGCCGCTCCTCCTCAGCGATAGGTCACGGACCTGGCCGCCTCGATGACCTCTTTCGTGGTCACGAGCGCCAGCTTTTCCAGGTTCGCCGCATAGGGCATGGGCACGTCCTTGCCGGTGCAGTTGATCACCGGCGCGTCGAGCCAGTCGAAGGCCTGCTGCATCAGCACCGCCGAGATGTGGTTGCCGATCGAGCAGACCGGGAAGCCTTCTTCGACGGTGACGCAGCGATTGGTCTTCTTCACGCTCTCGATGACGGTTTCGGTGTCCAGCGGGCGCAGCGTTCGCAGGTCGATCACCTCGGCCGCGATCCCGTCCTTCGCCAACGCGTCGGCGGCCTCCAGCGCGTAGGTCATGCCGATGCCGAAGCTGACGATGGTCACGTCCTTGCCCTCGCGCCAGATGCGGGCCTTGCCGAAGGGGATGGTGAAATCGTCGAGCTGCGGCACCTCGAAGGAGCGGCCGTAGAGGATCTCGTTTTCCAGGAAGATCACGGGGTTCGGGTCGCGGATCGCGGTCTTGAGCAGGCCCTTGGCATCGGCCGCGGAATAGGGCTGCACGACCTTCAGCCCCGGGATATGCGCGAACCAGGCGGCGTAGTCCTGGCTGTGCTGGGCGGCAACGCGGGCGGCCGCGCCGTTCGGGCCGCGGAAGACGATGGGGCAGCCCATCTGTCCGCCGGACATGTAGAGCGTCTTGGCGGCCGAGTTGACGATGTGATCCATAGCCTGCATGGCGAAGTTGAAGGTCATGAACTCTACGATGGGGCGCAGGCCGCCGAAGGCCGCGCCGACCCCGAGCCCGGCGAAGCCGTGTTCGGTGATCGGTGTGTCGATCACCCGGCGCGCGCCGAATTCGTCAAGAAGTCCCTGGCTGATCTTGTAGGCGCCCTGATATTCCGCGACCTCCTCGCCCATCAGGAAGACCGTCTCGTCGCGGCGCATCTCCTCGGCCATGGCGTCGCGCAGGGCCTCGCGGACGGTGGTGGATTTCATCCGGGTGC
>NZ_DSDD01000356.1:0-8601 GCF_011048875.1 Rhodovulum sp. | reverse complement strand
CTTCCACATCCAGTATGCGCGCTATCTGGGCAACCTGCTTCAGGGCGATCTGGGCCGGTCCTACCTGCAACGGACCGAGGTTTCGGAACTGATCGCGGCGCGGATGCCCGCCACGCTGTTGCTGATGGCGGCGGCGATCACGGTCGAGCTGATCCTGGGGCTGACCATCGGCATCATCGCCGCGCTGAAACGCAATTCCGCGCTGGACCAGTCGCTGATGGTGTTTTCCTTCGTCACCATCTCGGCGCCGCAATTCGTGGTGGGCATCCTGCTGCTCTATGTCTTCGCGGTGCAACTGAACTGGTTTCCCATCGGCGGCTACGGCACCTTTGCCCATCTGGTGCTGCCCGCGATCACCATCGGGCTTCTGGGCACGGGCTGGTATTCGCGCATGATGCGCAGTTCCATGATCGACGTTCTGGCGCAGGATTTCGTGGATGCCAAGCAGGGCGGCGCGATGATCTTCACCTACAAGGACGACGTCTCCACCCTTGATCCGGCCATCGGCTATGACTGGCAGAGCCGGTCGATGATCAAGTCTCTGTTCGACGGGCTGATGGATTACGAGCCCGGCACCACCGAGCTGAACAAAGGACCTGGCCGAGGATTACACCATCTCGGATGACGGGATGACCTACACCTTCAAGCTGCGCCGGGGCGTCAAGTTCCACAATGACCGCGAGATGACGGCCGAGGACGTGAAATATTCGCTGGACCGGGTGACCAATCCCGCGACGCAAAGCCCCGGCGCGGGCTTCTTCGGCTCGATCGAAGGCTATGACGCAATGGCCGCGGGCGAGGCCGACAGCCTGTCGGGCGTGAGCGTGATCGACCCCTACACGGTCGAAATCAAGCTGTCGCGGCCTGACGCCACCTTCCTGCATGTGATGGCGATCAACTTCTCGTCCATCGTGCCGAAAGAGGTGGTCGAACAATATGGCGAGGATTTCGGCAAGTACCCGATCGGCACCGGCGCCTTCTATCTTGAAAACTGGACGCTGGGCCAGTCGCTGACCTTCGCCCGCAATACCGAGTACTGGAACGAGGGGCTGCCCAAGCTCGACAAGATCACCTTCGAGATCGGGCTGGAACCCATCGTCGCCCTTCTGCGGCGGCAACAGGGGCAGGCCGACATCCCCGGCGACGGCATCCCGCCCGCCAAGTTCCTCGAAGTCAAGCAGGATCCGGCCTTCAAGGATGTGGTGATCGAGGGCGGGCAGTTGCATACCGGCTACATCACCATGAACGTCAACATGGCGCCCTTCGACAACGTCAAGGTGCATCAGGCGATGAATATGGCGATCAACAAGGACCGCGCCGTGCGCATCATCAACGGCCGCGCGGTGCCCGCCAACCAGCCCCTGCCGCCCACGATGCCGGGCTATGCGCCCGATTACGAGGGCTATCCCTACGACCCCGAGGCCGCCAAGGCGCTGCTGGCCGAGGCGGGCTTCCCCGACGGGTTCGAGACCGAGATGTACGTCTTCACCACCGACCCGAACCCGCGCATCGCGCAAAGCTTCCAGCAGGATCTGGCGGCCATCGGCATCCGGGCGGAAATCCGGTCGCTGGCACAGGCCAACGTGATCGCCGCGGGCGGCGAGCCGGACCAGGCGCCGATGATCTGGACGGGTAGCATGGCCTGGATCGCCGACTTCCCCGACCCGTCGAACCTCTACGGGCCGATCCTGGGCTGCGACGGCGCGGTGCAGGGCGGCTGGAACTGGTCGTGGTACTGCAACGAGGACCTGGACGCCGCGGCCAATGCCGCCGACGCGATGACCGACCCCGCCGAGGCCGAGGCGCGCGAGGCCGCGTGGCGCGAAATCTACCTCAAGATCATGGAGGATGCGCCTTGGGTGCCGGGGTTCAACGAACAGCGCTTCACCATGCGCTCGGCCCGTCCGGGCGGCCCCGACGCGATCTTCGTCGATCCGGTCCATGTGCCGGTGAACTACGACTTCGTGTATTCGACCGATGTGCAATAACTGCAATCACACGATCCACGGTCGTAATCATCATTTCGGGTGGGATCGTTCGATCCCCCCCCGTCGCCACCGTGGCGCCCGGGGAATCGGTGCATTTCGAATGCGTCGATGCCTCGGGCGGGCAACTCGCGCAGGACAGCACCGCCGCCGATCTGGCCATCCTGTCCTTCGAGCGCGTCAACCCGGTCACCGGCCCCGTCTATGTCGAGGGCGCGCTGTTTTCCATCGGCGACACCCATGCCGCCCAGGGCGATGGCGAGGTCTGCGGCACCGCGATCGAAAGCCCGATGAACGTCTCGCTCACGCTCTATCTCATCAGGGACCAGCCGCTGAAATTCCCGCGCTTCACCACGCCGGGGCCGGTGACGCGGCATCTGGATGCCCGGGGCTACGAGGTGACGACAGGCATCGGCCCCGACCTGATGACCGGGGCGCGCGATGCGCTGGCGGCCATGGTCGACCTGATCTGCGCGCAGCACAAGCTGTCGCCGGTTCAGGCCTACATGCTGTGTTCGGTCTGCGGCGACCTGCGCATCTCCGAGATCGTGGACATGCCGAACTGGGTTGTGTCCTTCTACCTGCCGCGGATCGTCTTCGAATGAGCGAACCGGCCGCACCTCCCGGGCGCGGGGACGCGCCACGCCCGGTCCTGACCGTCGAGGGGCTGACGATCCAGGTCGCCACCCCCGACGGCGCAAAGACCGTGGTCGAGAACCTGGGTTTCACCCTGAACCGGGGGGGGAGACGCTGTGCCTTGCGGGCGAATCCGGCTCGGGCAAGTCGATGACGGCGCTGGCGATCATGGGGCTTCTGCCGCAACCCATGGCGCGGATCGCAAAGGGCTCGATCCGGCTGGCGGACGGCACCGAACCTGCAGGCCGACGCGAGCGCGATTTCCGCGACATCCGCGCCAACCGGATTTCCATGATCTTCCAGGAGCCGATGACCTCGCTCAACCCGGTGATGACGATCGGGCGGCAACTGACCGAGGTGCTGCTGGAACACCGCGCCTGCACAAGCGCCGAGGCGCCCGCCTGCGCGCTCGATCTGCTGCGCGACGTGCAGATCACCGATGCCGAGCGGCGGCTGAAACAATATCCGCACGAATTGTCGGGCGGCATGCGCCAGCGCGTGATGATCGCCATCGCGCTGGCCTGCAACCCCGAGATCCTGATCGCCGACGAACCCACCACCGCGCTGGACGTGACCGTGCAGGCCGAGGTGCTGGAGCTTCTGCGCGAATTGCAGCAGGAGGAGGGGCTGGCCTATCTGTTCATCAGCCATGACATGGCGGTGATCGAACAGGTCGCCGACCGCGTGGCGGTGATGAACCTGGGCCAGATCGTCGAGACCGGCGCGCGCGAACAGGTGCTGCGCGACCCCGCCCGTCCCTATACGCGCCGCCTGTTGTCGGCCGTGCCCATCCCCGACCCCGAGCACATGCGCCCGCCCGTCCTGCCGCGCGAGGGCGAGGTCGGATCGCCCGTCCGGCCGCTGGGCCAGCCCCCCGCGCGTCACGAGATGCGGGAACACGCGCCCGGCCACTGGGTCGCGCGCCCCGCAAAATCCCACGCGGCCTGACCGCTGCCCTTTCAGGAGACCCCCATGAGCTGGAAGACCGCCTTTCGCTCCTTCTACTACGAGACCGCCGACGAGCCCGAGGATATCGTCCTGCCGCCCGCCGAAACGGCGCTTCTGGTGATCGACATCCAGAACACCTGTCTGGAGCCCAAGGACACGCCCGAGGAAAACACCCGCTGGCAGACCTTCTTCGACCGGATGCGCGACGTGGTGATCCCGAACCCGGCGCTTGCAGGACTGGGCGCGCGGGAACGGGATCGAGGTGATCCATGCCCGCATCGCCTGCCTGAAACAGGACGGGCGCGACCGCTCGCTGTCCCGGAAGAAACCCGGCTTCAACTACCTGCTTCTGCCCAAGGACCGCGCCGACGGCCGGATCGTGCACGAGGTCGGCCCGCGGGCGGACGAGATCGTGGTCACCAAGACCACCGACAGCGCGCTTGCGGGGACCAACCTGCGGATGATCCTGCACAACATGGGCATCCGGCATGTGATCGTGGCGGGCATCTTCACCGATCAATGCGTCAGTTCCAGCGTGCGCAGCCTCGCCGATGAAAGCTTCGACGTCGTAGTGGTCGAGGATTGCTGTGCGGCGGCAACCGACGAGCTGCACCGCCATGAACTGGCCGTCATCAACATGATCTATTGCCATGTCGTCAGCAGCGCAGAGGTCAGGGGGTTTCTCGCGCGCTGAGGCGCGGCCCGGCCTGCACCCCTGTCAGGCTCCGGTCGGCCCGGTTTGGGCGTCGATGTCCAGCCCCAGATCCAGCGCCGGGGCCGAATGGGTCAGCGCGCCGGACGAGATGTAGTCGACCCCGGTTGCCGCGACCTCGGCGATGCGGTCGAGCCGCATGTTGCCCGATGCCTCGGTCACCAGGCGCCCCTCGACGCGGCGCACCGCCTCGGCAAGCTGTTCGGTGGTCATGTTGTCCAGCAGCACGACATCCGCCCCGCCGATCCGAAGGACGGTGTCGAGCTGGTCCAGCGTATCGACCTCGACCTCGATCTTCATCATGTGCGAGACAGCGGCACGAGCGGCGCGCAGGACCCGGTCGAGCCCGCCACCCGCGGCGATGTGGTTGTCCTTTATCAGGATCGCGTCGGACAGATCGAATCGATGGCTGGAGCCGCCGCCATGCAGGACGGCCAGTTTCTCGACCATGCGCAGCCCCGGCGTGGTCTTGCGCGAACAGGTGATGCGCGTGGCGGTGCCGCGTGTTTCGGCGACGAATCCGGCGGTCAGCGTGGCGATCCCCGACAGCCGTGCGGCAAAGTTCAGCGCGACGCGCTCGGCCGCCAGGATCGCGGCGGTCTCGCCCGTGACGCTCAGCAGGGTCTGCCCGGCGGCGCAGGGGGTCCCGTCGGCGGCAAGGGGCCGGATCGCAAGGCCCGGATCGACCAGCCGGAAGGCCAGCGCCGCGACCGCCAGCCCCGACAGTCGGCCCGCCTGCCGGGCGCGCAGATGGGCGGTGCAGGTGGTCCCCGGCGGGATCACCGCGCGGCAGGTGACATCGCCCATGCGGCCCAGGTCCTCCAGCAGCGCGGCGCGGACGAGCGGCTCAAGGATCAGGTCGGGCAAGAGCGGGATCATGCGGGCACCTGTGGGCGGGGGGCGTCACGCACGCCCGATCTCGATCATCCGCTCGACCGCGCGGCGGGCGGGGGCGACCAGCTCGGGGGCCACGGTGACCTCGCCCTGCATCGCATGCAGGCAGGCGAGGATTTTTTCCAGCGTGATCTTCTGCATGTGCGGACAGAGGTTGCAGGGCCGGGTCAGTGACACTTCGGGCAGTTCGGCCACGATATTGGCCGCCATCGAGCATTCGGTGACCAGCAAGGCGTTGGACGGGCGGCGCGCCCGCAGCCAGGCGATCATCGCGGCGGTGGAGCCGGCGAAATCGGCCGCGTCCACCACGTCGGGCGGGCATTCGGGATGGGCGATCACGATGGCGTCGGGGTTCACCGCGCGCCAGGCGCGCAGATCCTCGGGGGCAAAGCGGTCATGCACGGTGCAGGTTCCGCCCGCCGGGATCACCCGCTTGCCGGTCTCGCGCGCGACATTGGCGGCAAGGTGGCGGTCGGGCGTCAGGATGACCGTGTCGCCCGGCATCGCCTCGACCACCTGCGCCGCGTTGGCCGAGGTGCAGCACACATCCGACGCCGCCTTGATGGCCGCGGGCGTGTTCACATAGCAGACCACCGCCGCGCCGGGATGGGCGGCGCGCAGCGCCTCGATCTCGGTCAGGCTGGCGGCGTCGGCCAGCGAACAGCCTGCGGTGGCATCGGGGATCAGCACGGTCTTGCCAGGATTCAGCACCTTGGACGTCTCGGCCATGAAATGCACGCCTGCCTGCACGATCACCGCGGCCTCGACCCGGGTGGCCGCCTGTGCCAGTTGCAGGCTGTCGCCGACGATGTCCGAGACGCCGTGATAGATCTCGGGCGGCATGTAGCTGTGGCCCAGGATCACCGCGTTGCGCCGTTGCTTGAGCGCGTCGATCGCGAGGATCAGGGGCGCGTGGCGCGCCCAGTCCTCGGGCGGGATGACATGGGCGACACGGTCATAGCGGTCGCGCGTCGCCTCGAACTTGTCGGGCGACGGGGTCAGATCGTAGTGATCGGACAGGCTAACGGAAGCCGTAACGGTGTCGGACATTGCACCCTCCTCGACTGGGACGTTAGCGCTATCGCGGCGGGTAACACCCCGTCCAGCATCCGGACGCGCGACAATTTGGCGCAGCGCGGGGCGCGCGCGATCCGGCAAGGACGCATCGTCATGGCCGCGGGCCTTGCGCCGGGGACCGGCGGCGGCCGGGGGCGTCACGCGACGCGGGAATGGCGCAGGTTGCGGTAGAACGCGGTCTCGAAATCGAGATAGCCGCCAAAGGAGACCAGATCGCCGAAAGGCAGGTCTGGGTGGCCCGGAAGCCGCCGAAGCCGTTCTGCCGGTCGATCCAGTAGAACAGGTTGACCAGCCCCGCCCAGCCGATGGCACCGGCGGGCCGCCCGGTCGGGGCCTCTTCCTGGTTGACCATGAAGGTCAGGGACCGGCCTTTCCTCAGCCCCGGGAAGAACTCGGCATCGTTGGACAGGGACGGAATCACGCCGGGCAGCATCACCACTTTCTGATGCGGCTGAAGCCCGTTCTGCACCGCCATCGCGACGGTTTCGGGTTTCAGCACGCGACCCTGCGGCCCCATCCCGTCATTCAGCCACATGCGGATGAACTTCATGTACTCGCCCACCGTGCCGTAAAGCCCGTGCCCGGGCATGTCGATCTCGGAATTGTCGGGCAGCCCCTCCTCGACGCATTGCAGCACCGCGGTCCCGCCGATCGCCTTGGTGGTCGAGAAGATGGCAAAGACCATGTCGGTCGTCATCGCCGTCCCTGTCGCAAGGTCGCGCATCCCCCGCGCGCCCTCGTAGACATTGCCCTGCCGGTCGGTGAGCATCGCCACCACCCCCGGCGCGCGCGCCGCCATCTCGCGCTGCGTCACGCCGTCGAGCACGTCACCGGCGGCGGGTTGGCGGCGGCGTCACGAGGGCGTGCCGCACGGCCTGCCGGTCGGGACGGCCGGGCAGCGGGCGCCTCATCGGGAATCAGGAAATCCACGGCTCGTCGAGTCGTGGCCGCAGACACCGCATTTATTGCGGATTGCATATGCCTTTCCGGAACAAGGGGTTTCCCGCCCCCTGCATCAACCTCGCCCGGCACATCGCACCGGGCGCGTTGCGGGGCGCAGATCGGCCCGTTTCGGTCGAAACGGCCGCAGATCGGCCAGCACAGGCGACCGGCACGCCCTTTGCATGCGATGAGAAACGACCATATTAACCTGACATATGACCACATAAAGGACCGGTCGTTCCGGCAGGGTTCGACTGGTCGGTTCCGGACACGCCACCCATGACATTCTCCATGCAAGACGACGACGACAGCCCGGTTTCAACGCCCACCGATATCGGCCGGACTCTGGGCCGCGCACTGGTCGAGCACGGGCTCGACGACCGTCACGCCGCCCGGCTGGCCATGGTGGCGAACGCAGTCTTTGCGGGCGGGCAGGCGGCGCGCATCACCGCGCTCAAGGCAAATCCCGGTCGGCTGATCGACCTGAGTGCGGAAAGCGGGCCGCAGCGCGTGGCCGATGCCAAGAGCCACGACCGGCGCGAGGCGATGGTCGTCGCAAGCGAGGACATGGAACTGCTGATCGAGACGCTGGCGCGCGCGGTCGAGCCGCGCTTTGCCTCGGGCCGGGAACTGTGCGCGCGCTTTGCCCATGACCGGCCCGCAAACCGGGCCGCGCTGGCCCCTCCCGACGAGGCGGCGCATGTCACGCCCACGCTGGCCGAGGCGCTGCATGGGCTGCGCGCGGGGACAGGGCAGGGCGCCGGGGTCGAATGATCATCCTGGGCGCCCAGCCGACGATGCAATTCGTCGACGGCAACGGCGTGCTGCCCGTCTTTCGCCATCTTGCGGACACCAACGCCCGGGTTGCGCTGACCGCACCGGGGCTGACCTATGCCGCCGATGTCATCGCCACCCAGCCCGAGCCCGACCGCACGACCCTGACAAACAGCCTGGACGACATCCTGCGGCAATGCCGTCCGCCCGAGGGGCCGGGTCTGGATGCGCCGGTGGCGGCCTGCAAGTTCCTGCCTTTCGGGCTGGACGAGATCGAGGCCTTTCCCCCGATCGCGCGCGCATTGGCAGGGGCGGGGCTGGCGCGCGGCACGCTGGAGATCCAGATCCTTGCCATCGCGCGCACCGTCGATCTGCCGCTTGCGCTGCTTGACGGGCCTCGGGACCGGGACATGCTCGCGGCGCTGGGGGCGGCGGGCTTCCACCTGCAGGCCGTATGGATCGGCTGAACGATCCCGGCGCACTTGCCCCGCCGCGCGCGGCCACGATCCTGGCCCTGAAGGGCGGCGGCTATATGGGCCTTTACACCGCGCATCTGCTGGCCCGGCTGGACGCCTTTCGCCGCGCGCGGGGCATGCAAGGCACACTGGCCGACAGTGTCGAGGTGATCGCGGG
>NZ_DSDD01000265.1:0-8678 GCF_011048875.1 Rhodovulum sp. | reverse complement strand
TCGCGCTGATGCCCGCCACGCTGCTGACGGACGCGCCGCTGACGCTGACCAACGCGCCGCGGCTGTCGGATATCCGCACCATGACGACGCTGTTGCAGTCGCTGGGCGCCGAGATCTCGGCGCTGCACCGAGGCAAGGTTCTGGCGCTGTCCTCGCATGATCTGACCGGTACGCGGGCCGATTACGACATCGTGCGCAAGATGCGCGCCTCGATCCTGGTTCTGGGGCCGCTGCTGGCGCGCTGCGGACATGCCGAGGTTTCGCTGCCCGGCGGCTGTGCCATCGGCGCGCGGCCGGTCGATCTGCATCTGAGGGCGTTCGAGGCGATGGGCGCCGAGCTTGACCTGCGCAACGGCTATGTCCGTGCGCGCGCGCCCGGCGGGCTGAAGGGCGCGGTGATCGAGTTCCCGCAAGTGTCGGTCGGCGCAACCGAGAACGCGCTGATGGCCGCGACGCTGGCCCGGGGCATCACCGAGATCCGCAATGCCGCGCGCGAGCCCGAAATCGTGGACCTGGCCCGCTGCCTGCGCGCGATGGGCGCGCATATCGAGGGCGAGGGCACGGACACCATCACCATCGAGGGGGTCGACAGCCTGGGCGGGGCCACGCATGCGGTCGTGCCCGACCGGATCGAACTGGGCACCTACATGCTGGCGCCTGCGATCACCGGCGGCGAGGTCACCTGCCTGGGCGGGCGGCTGGATCTGGTGCGGGCCTTTGCCGACAAGCTGGAGGAAGCGGGCGTCACCTGCGAGGAAACCCCGGCCGGTATCCGCGTCAGCCGCCGCAATGGCGATGTCGGCGCCGTCAATGTCCGGACCGAGCCCTTCCCGGGCTTTCCGACCGATCTTCAGGCGCAGATGATGGCGCTTCTGTGCACCGCGTCCGGCGAAAGCCGGCTGGAGGAGACGATCTTCGAGAACCGCTTCATGCATGCGCCCGAGCTGATCCGGATGGGCGCGCGGATCGAGGTGCATGGCGGCACCGCGACCGTCAGCGGGGTCCAGCGGCTGAAGGGCGCGCCGGTGATGGCGACCGATCTCCGTGCCTCGGTCTCGTTGATTCTCGCGGCGCTGGCAGCCGAGGGCGAAACCGTCGTCAGCCGGGTTTATCACCTGGATCGAGGTTACGAGAAGGTCGAGCAGAAGCTGGGTGCCTGCGGGGCGCATATCGAAAGGGTCAGCGGCCAATGACCAGACCGGACGAGGACGCGCGTTTCGCGGACGGGGCGGAGCGGCCGTTGCACCTGCTGGCGGTCGGGCCGGAAGATTTGCAGGTAATCTCGGCACTTGTGCAGGATGCGGTGCTGCCCGCAAGCGAAATGCGCTGGGACCGGCGCGGTCGGCGGCTGGCATTGCTTGTGAACCGCTTCCGCTGGGAAAGCCGCGAGACCGCAGAGCGCCGCGGCAGCCCCTATGAGCGCGTGCAATCGGTATTGAGCATCGAGGACGTGCGCGCCGTGTCCAGCCAGGGCATTGACCGGGGCAATCCCGGTCTCGTGCTGTCGCTTCTGTCGATCGGCTTCGAGCCGGGCGAGGACGGCGCGGGCCGGGTCGTCTTGACGCTGGCGGGCGATGGCGCCGTGGCGGTCGAGGTCGAGTGCCTCGAGGTGTCGCTCCACGATGTCACCCGCCCCTATCAGGCCCCCTCGGGGAAGGCGCCCGACCACCCCTGACGCTCTGCCCCGGCCGGTCCGCCCCGTCGTCGGGTGCTGCATGCATCCCCTTTGGGGTGTTCCCCCGGCGAAGGATTGCCGCTACACACGGGCGCGTGAGGCTCATGGGGGGCGACATGCCGGTTTTCCTGGACAGTACAGCGGCGACGTTCGAGGCAGAGTTCGCCGCGCTTCTGACCGCCAAGCGCGAGGACAGCCCCGATGTGGATGCTGTCGTTTCCGAGATCATCGCCGATGTCCGCGCGTTGGGCGATGCCGCGGTGATCGAGCTGACCGCGCGCTTCGACCGGCTGGCGCTCAGCCCCGAGACGCTGGCCTTTTCCCCCGAAGAGATCGAGCGTGAATGTGCGAAGGTGCCCGCCGCCGAGCGCGAGGCGCTGGAACGCGCGGCCGAGCGCATCCGCGCCTATCACGTCCGCCAGATGCCCGAGGACGTGCACTGGACCGACCCCGAGGGCGCGACGCTGGGCTGGCGCTGGACGCCTGTTTCGGCCGCGGGGCTTTACGTGCCGGGGGGGCTGGCCTCCTATCCCTCGTCGGTGCTGATGAACGCGATCCCCGCCCATGTCGCAGGGGTCGAGCGGCTGGTGATCTGCGCGCCGACACCGGATGGCAAGGTCAACCCGCTGGTGCTGCTGGCCGCGCGGCTGTCAGGCGTTGACACGATCTATCGCATCGGGGGCGCGCAGGCGATTGCGGCGATGGCCTATGGCACGCAGACGATCCGGCCCGTCGACAAGATCACCGGCCCGGGCAACGCCTATGTGGCGGCGGCCAAGCGGCGGGTGTTCGGCAAGGTCGGCATCGACATGATCGCGGGACCCTCCGAGATTCTGGTGATCGCCGATGCCGACAATGATCCCGACTGGATCGCGCTTGATCTGCTGTCGCAGGCCGAACATGACGAAAGCGCCCAGTCGATCCTGGTCACCGACGATGCAGCGTTCGGCCGGGCGGTCGCCGCGGCGGTGGACAAGCGGCTGGAAACGCTGGAACGTCGCGCCATCGCCGGGGCAAGCTGGCGCGATTTCGGTGCGATCATCACCGTGCGCGATCTGGACGAAGCGGCCGAACTGTCCAATCGCGTCGCGCCCGAGCATCTGGAACTCTGCGTGGCCGACGCCGATGCGCTGGCGACGAAGATCACCCATGCCGGTGCAATCTTCCTCGGCGCCTGGACGCCAGAGGCGATCGGCGATTATGTCGGCGGCCCGAATCACGTCCTGCCCACCGCGCGTTCGGCCCGTTTCTCATCCGGGCTGTCGGTTCTGGATTTCATGAAACGAACAACGATCGCCCGCATGACGCCCGCCGCCCTCAAGGCGATCGGCGCTGCCGCCGAGACGCTTGCCATCTCGGAAAGCCTCGAGGCGCATGGGCTTTCCGTCCGCGCGCGGCTTGATCGCCTGAACGGGGACCAGCCATGACCCTCGCCCGTCTGATCCATGTGGAACTTGACGATTCGAACCTGCCGCCGCCGACGCCGGAAATCGAGCAGGAACGCAAGGTCGCGCTGTTCGACCTGATGGAGGACAATTCCTTCGCGCTGCCCGGGCGTGACGACCGGCCTGCGCCGGACGGCCCCTACCGGCTGGTGCTGTCGATCCGGGAAAAACGGCTGGTCTTCGATGTGCGCACCGAAACCGGCGATCCCGCGGCCGAGTTCCACCTGTCGCTGTCGCCCTTCCGGCAGGCGGTCAAGGATTACTGGCAGATCTGCGAAAGCTATTTCGACGCCGTCAAGCGCCTGCCGCCCAGCCAGATCGAGGCCATCGACATGGCCCGGCGCGGCATCCACAACGAAGGTGCGCGCATCCTTCGGGAGCGTCTCGACGGCAAGGCGGAACTGGACATCGACACCGCGCGCCGGTTGTTCACCCTGGTCTGCGTCCTGCATTTCGGGGGCTGACTTGGCCGGGCCGCTCCCCTCGTCGGTCCTGTTCTGCTGCGATCACAACTCGGTCCGTTCGCCGATGGCCGAGGGGATCACGAAGAAGTTCTATGGAAACGACACCTACGTCCAGTCCGTGGGCGTGCGCAACGACCGCGAGGTGGACGGCTTTTCCGTTGCCGTCTGCGACGAGATCGGGGTCGAGATCGACCGCCACCAGACCCGCTCCTTCGACGAGATGGAGGAATGGGGCGACGATCTGTCAGGCTTCGACCTCATCATCGCGATGAGCCCCGCCAGCCTGCGGCGCGCGCAGGAACTGACGCGCTACTACCATCTCGACGTGGAATACTGGCCGGTTCTGGACCCGACCGGCCTGGGCGAGACGCGCGAGGCGAAACTTGCCGCCTATCGCCAGACAAGGGACCAGATCGTCGAGCGGCTGATCGGCCGCTTCGGCCCGCCTATGCAAGGCAGAGAACCATGAGCCGGGACGTCATCGAACGCTATTTCGTCGCCTTCAACGCGGGCGACACCCAAGGGATGCTGGCCGAACTGGCCGAGGATGTCGAACATCATGTCAACGAAGGCGTGATCCGCCGCGGCAAGCCCGCCTTCGCCTAGTTCTGCGTCCATATGTCCCGCTGCTACCGCGAGACCCTGACCGACATGGTGACCTTCGCGACCGAGGACGGCACGCGCGCCGCTGCCGAATATGTCGTGAACGGCTCCTGTCCGGAGACGGATTCGAGCCTGCCCGAAGCGCGTGGCCAGACCCATGTGCTGCCCGCGGGGTCGTTCTTCACGCTGAGGGATGGCAAGATGATCGCCCGCGTGACCACCTATTACAACCTTGCCGACTGGCTGAGGCAGGTGAAATGAGCCTGGATTTCCGGGTGCTGACGGGGCCGGAGGTCTAGGCCGCCCTCGACGATCTGGCCGCGTTGCGCATCCGGGTGTTCCGCGACTGGCCCTGTCTCCACGATGGCGATCCGGCCCATGAACGGCGCTATCTGACCAGCTATCGCGACAATCCGCGCGCGATCCTCGTCGTGGCCTTCGATGGCGGCCGGATCGTCGGCGCCTCGACCGGCACACCGCTGGAGGATCATTCCGACGATTTCGCGGCGGCCTTTGCGGGCACGGGCTACGATCTGGCCGAGGTCTTCTATTGTGCCGAAAGCGTGCTCCTGCCCGAGTATCGCGGGCAGGGGGCGGGGCATGCCTTCTTCGCCGCGCGCGAGGATCACAGTCGCCGCCTGGGCCGCCGCTTCTGCACCTTTTGCAGCGTGCTGCGCCCGGCCGATCACCCGCTGAAACCTGCCGACTATCGCCCGCCCAATGCCTTCTGGACGAAGCGCGGCTATGAGCGGCTCGATGCCGTGGTCGCGCAATTCGAGTGGAAGGATATCGACCAGCCCGCCCCCCAAGCCACGACCTGCAATTCTGGATCAAGCCGCTATGAGGATCGCCGCCGCCGCCTGGCCCATCGACTGGCACGACAGTTGGGCCAGCTACGAGGACAAGCTGTCCCGTTGGGTGGCAGAGGCCGCGGGTCAGCGAGCGGACCTGCTGGTCTTCCCCGAATACGGCGCGATGGAACTGGCCTCGCTTGCCGGGCCCGAGGCGGCGGCGGACCTGGAACGGTCGCTTCGGGCCGTCGCGGATCGGGTCGAGGCCGCGGATGCGCTGCATGCCCGGCTGGCGATTTCGTATGGTGTCCACATCCTTGCCGCGAGTGCCCCGGTCTGGCGGGGTGAGCGGCCGGTGAATCGCGCGCGGCTCTTCGGACCCGGCGGACAGGTCGGCTGTCAGGACAAGCAGATCATGACCCGCTTCGAACGCGAGACCTGGGATGTCCACCCCGGCGGCCCGCTGACCCTGTTCGAGACCTGGCTGGGAAAGATCGGCGTGCTGATCTGCTATGATTCCGAATTCCCGCTCTTGGCGCGCGCCATGGTCGCGGCGAGGGCCGAAATACTCCTGGTGCCGTCCTGCACCGATGCGCTGACGGGCTATTGGCGGGTGCGCGTGGGTGCCATGGCACGCGCGCTGGAGGGCCAGTGCGTCGTCGTGCAGGCCCCCGCCGTGGGCACCGCCGAATGGTGCCCGGCCGTCGACGAAAATGTCGGCGCAGCGGCGATTTACGGTCCGCCCGACCTGGGCTTTCCGCCGACCGGCGTGCTGGCCGAGGGGGCCCTGAACGCTCCCGGCTGGGTCTATGGCGAAGCTGACCGCGATACCATCGCCCGTGTCCGTGCCGAAGGGGCGGTGGAGAATGCCGCGCATTGGCCCGAGCAGGACGCGCGCACAGCATCTGTCGTTTCCGTGCCGTTCGATGCATTTACGACTTGAAATATGAACGGATCGGGCGCATCTAGTTGGCGCCCGCGAAAAGCCGGGTAACCTTCGATGGAGTGTTCATGGCCAAGGAAGAAATGCTCGAATTCCCCGGCGTCGTGAAGGAACTCCTGCCGAACGCGACATTCCGGGTCGAGCTTGAGAACGGCCATGAACTCATCGCGCACACGGCAGGCAAGATGCGCAAGAACCGCATCCGCGTTCTGGCCGGCGACCGGGTTCAGGTCGAGATGACCCCCTACGATCTGACCAAGGGTCGGATCAACTACCGCTTCAAGTAACTTGCGGCTGATCCTCGGGTCCGCCAGCCCGCGCCGCAGGGAGCTGCTGGCGCAAATCGGCGTCGTCCCCGACGCGGTGCGCGCCGCCGATATCGACGAAACGCCTGCCAAGGGCGAACTTCCCCGGCCCTATTGCGCACGCATGGCCATCGAGAAGGCCCGCGCGGTCGAGGCCGCCGAGGACGACCTGGTCCTCTGTGCCGACACGACCGTGGCACTGGGCCGGCGCATCCTCGGCAAGCCGGACAGCGCAGGCGAGGCGGCCGAGTTCCTGTTGGCGCTGTCGGGTCGGCGCCACCGGGTGATCACCGCCGTCGCCCTGCGCCGCGGCGACCGGGTGTGGGAGCGCGACGTGGTGACCACGGTCAAATTCAAGAACCTGTCAGACACCGAACTCAACGCCTATCTCGCCCTGGGCGAATGGCAGGGCAAGGCCGGGGGCTACGGCATCCAGGGGCTGGCGGGCGCGTTCGTGCCCTGGATCAACGGATCCTTCTCGGCGGTGGTGGGCCTGCCGCTTGCGGAAACCGCGGCGCTGCTGGCGGGGGCAGGCTACCCGGTCCATGGGGGGCAGGCATGAAGGGACGCAGCGTCATCCTCGACGAGATCGCGGGCCGCAAGGCCGCGGCGCTGATGGTGGACGGGCGGCTGGACGATCTTTTCATCGACCCGCCCGACGACCGCCCCGCGCCGGGTGCCATCTTCCGCGCCGTGGTGGACCGGCAGGTCAAGGGACAGGGCGGCGCCTTCCTGCGCCTGCCTGCCGGCTCGGCCTTCCTGCGCCAGGCACGCGGGCTGAAGCCCGGTCAGGGGATCCTCGTGCAGGTCTCGGGCCATGCCGAGCCCGGCAAGGCCGTGCCGGTCACGCAGCGGCTGCTGTTCAAGAGCCGGTATGCCATCGTCACGCCCGATGCGCCGGGCTTCAATGTCGCGCGCAGCATTCGCGACGAGGCCGAGCGCGACCGGCTGCTGGAAATCGCCCATGACGCCATGGCGGGCGCGATAAACCATCTGGGCCTGATCCTGCGGTCAGCCTGCGACGGCGTCGCGGACGAGGCCATCACCGAGGATATCGCGATCATGTGCGGCCTCGCCCGGGACATCCTGTCCGAACCGGCGGAGGGCGCGCCCGACCTGCTGCTCGACGCCCCCGACGCCCATGACCGCGCCTGGCGCGACTGGGCCGAGCGCGACCCCGACGAGGTGATCGACCGCCCCGGGAGCTTCGCCGAGACCGGCGTTCTGGACGCGATCGCGGCGCTTGCGGGTCCCGATCCGCTGCCCGGGGGTGGCAGCCTCTTCGTCGAGCCGACCCGCGCGCTGGTGGCCGTGGACGTGAATACCGGCCCCGACACCTCGCCCGCCGCGGGTCTCAAGGCCAACATCGCCGCGGCCCGCGCGCTGCCGCGGCTCCTGCGGCTCCGCGGTCTGGCCGGCCAGATCGTGATCGACTTCGCGCCGATGTCGAAAAAGGATCGCACGGCGCTGGACCAGATCCTGACCGCCGCCTTCCGCGCCGATCCGGTGGAAACCACGCTGGTCGGATGGACCCCCCTGGGCCACGCCGAACTGACCCGCAAGCGCGAACGCCTGCCCCTGTGCGAGGCCATGGTCCCATGACCTGCCCGATCTGCAAGAAACCCACCGACCCCGCCTACCGCCCGTTCTGCTCACGCCGCTGCGCCGATATCGATCTGGGCAAGTGGTTGGCGGGCAGCTACGCGGTTCCCGTCGACAGCCCTGACGACCTTGACGACGCAGCACGAGATCTGCCGGATCCGCCGACGAAACCGCACTGATTTTATGTCCGAAACCCTCTGGACAGCCCCCTCTCACCCGTCTAAAAGCACGCCACCCGAAGCGTCCGCTTCGCCCATGCCCGGGTAGCTCAGGGGTAGAGCAGTGGATTGAAAATCCTCGTGTCGGTGGTTCGATTCCGCCCCCGGGCACCATGTTCTTAGGCTAAGCGTCTGGAATGCCTAGAAAATTTCCCCGAGCGGGTTGCGCGTATCCCCCTAATTATCCACCCTTTGCGCGTTGCTGAAAGCTTCGGCCCGAGCCGTGAAGGCTTCAACGCTTTCGCCAGCTTCACGGGTCAAACCCCCGCCGCCCAGCATCAGCGCCGCGCCGGGTTCGCGGGTCAGGGCGTCGCAGATCAGAACCACGGAAGGCCCAGCGCTGGCCTCCCCACGCTTGCCTTCCAGTCGGGCAATCCGCTTCCGCAAGGTCATAACGCGTTGTCCTCCAGTGCCGCCACGCGGGCTTCCAGTTCCGTTGTTTCAAGCGTTCGCCGAAAGGCTTCGATAAGCCCCATGACATGCGCGCCTTCGGTCGGGGTCAGTTCGCCATCGGCCACCGCGTCCAGCACCGCCCCAGCCGCCGTTGCAGCATCGCGGGCGGTTTCCATGCGGGGCAGGTCGAATTGCACCGGGCTATCCTTGCGGGGCGGGGCGATGCGTTCGAGGCACAG
>NZ_DSDD01000126.1:0-8807 GCF_011048875.1 Rhodovulum sp. | reverse complement strand
TGGTACGCGAAATGCCCGCCCTGCGTCGGGATCGGGATCACGTCGGGCCAGAACACCCCGATGCACTGGCCGCCCGGGTAGCGGATGCTGGGCCAGGCGATGCCGTTCGATCCGGCAGCGCGGCGCTCGGCGCCGAAGATCTGCGAGGGGCGGTAGTCGTCGGGATCGAGCAGATCAGCGCGGCCGGTGGCGTCGTCGAGATCGGCATCCACGGACCCGATCAGCTCGCGGAATTGCGATGTCCAGCCGGGGGCTTCCTCCGTGGCGCGCATGAAGCGGGCGTGGTGGTGGATGGTTTCGGCGATCGCCACCTCGGTCCGGTCGCCGGCGTAGTAGAGCCCGAAACTGCCCTCCGAGAACCGCCCCGGCCGCAGCGGCGAGCAATGGACGAAGGGTGCCATGACCCAGCTCGCACCGGGCCCCGTAACGCGACGCGCGACCGGCACCTTCGACAGATCACCGATGCTGTCGCGGATGCACGGATTGAACTTGGCCTCGGCGGAGGCCAGCGCCTCCCAATCGGCGGGATCGGAGATGTCCTCGAACAGGTCGATGGGCAGGTGGATAGAGCGGATGATGCGGACGGTGCGAGGCCAGGTCACGCGGGCCGTGGGCACCGTCACCAGCCGCCCCGCTCGGCATCGAGATAGGCGCGCAGGTCGATCAGGTCGGTGATCTCGCCGCGCAGCATGACGTCCAGCGCGGACAGCCCGGCAAAGGCCGCGTTCGGCTTGCGGATCCACTGATACCCCCGCGCGGGGTCGGTGAAGATGGTGCGCAGCGCCTTGTGGATCCCCATCAGGATGGTCATGCGCGCGCGCAGGTCACGGTCGATCCGGCCGATATCGCCCGCCTTCCAGCGCGCCCAGGTGCGCTGCGCCATGTCGCCGAGAAGCACCCGCGCCTCGGCATCGCTCAGGCCCCAGGCGCGGAACAGGTTGATCGTGGCCCGCGCCAGCGCTGCGGCCCCGGCATCCGTGATCACGGGATGGTCGGGGCGGGCGGTGATCGGCTGGACGGTGGCGAACTGCATGGGTGTCTCCTTTAGCATCGATGTAACCATCATCTGCCAAAAGGCAATTCCCGGTGCGTGCGCCGGTCTGGTCCCGCCTGCGCCATGACGCCTCCAACCCTTTCGCCTGTCTTTGCACGCCAGAGCCCTACGCCCCTTGATGCGCTGTTGAGCGCCGCCCGTTTCCGGCTTTCTTGATGGACCCCGATCCAGGGCCGCCCCTTGGCAGGCCAGAACAGGAGCGGGGACAGCATGGCAGAGGTCGAACGGAGGCCGCAGGCGGGCGAGCGGGGGGCGCGGATGCTGCGCACCGCGCTCGGCCCCGTCATCGCGCGGGCGCTCGAAGACCCCATGACCCTTGAGGTCATGCTCAACCCCGACGGGCGGCTCTGGATCGACCGGCTGTCCGAGGGGCTGGCCGACAGCGGCGCCACGCTCTCGCCCGAGGATGGCGAGAGGATCGTCCGGCTGGTGGCCCATCATGTCGGGGCCGAGGTCCATACCGGGCGGCCCCGGGTTTCGGCGGAACTGCCCGGGACCGGTGAGCGTTTCGAAGGGCTGCTGCCGCCCGTCGTCACAGCACCCTGTTTCGCTATCCGCAAGCCCGCCGTCGCAGTATTCCGGCTGTCCGATTACGTCGCGGCCGGGATCATGACCGAGGCGCAGGCCAGTGCCCTGCGTGACGGCGTTGCCGCGCGGGCCAATATCCTCGTCGCGGGGGGCACCTCCACGGGCAAGACCACGCTGACCAATGCGCTGTTGGCCGAGGTCGCGCAAACCGCCGACCGCGTCGTGATCATCGAGGACACGCGCGAGCTGCAATGCGCGGCCCCGAACCTCGTGGCGCTGCGCACCAAGGACGGGGTGGCGACGCTCTCGGATCTGGTCCGCTCCGCGCTGCGCCTGCGTCCCGACCGCATCCCCATCGGCGAGGTGCGCGGGGCCGAGGCGTTGGACCTGCTCAAGGCCTGGGCACCGGCCATCCGGGCGGGATCGGGACGATCCATGCAGGCTCGGCGCTTGGTGCCCTGCGCCGGATGGAGCAGCTGATCCAGGAGGCCGTGGTGACCGTGCCGCGCGCCCTGATCGCCGAGACCATTGATCTGATAGCCGTCCTGTCAGGGCGCGGCAGCGCGCGCCGCCTCACCGAACTGGCCCGCGTCACCGGCCTCGGCCCCGCGGGCGATTACCACCTCACCCCGGCCGCCCCGCCTGCGGCCCCCGACACATCAGGAGACAGCCCATGACCCGAACCCTCCACTGCCTTTGCCGCCAGGCCGCCCATGCCGCCACCTTCGCCTGCGTCAGCCTGATGCTGGCCGCGCCCGCCCGCGCGGCGGGCTCGTCGATACCTTGGGAGGCGCCGCTCGAAGCGATCCTGCAATCCATCGAGGGGCCGGTCGCCAAGATCATCGCGGTGATCATCATCATCGTGACCGGGCTGACGCTGGCCTTCGGCGACACCTCGGGCGGGTTCCGGCGGCTTATTCAGATCGTCTTCGGCATCTCCATCGCCTTTGCGGCCAGCTCCTTCTTCCTGAGCTTCTTCAGCTTCGGCGGCGGGGCGGTGTTCAGAGCATGGAATCCGGTTTCGAACAGCCTGATGCCGTCACCGGCTTCACCGTCCCGGTCCACCGCGCGCTGACCGAGCCGATCCTGCTCGCAGGTGCCCCAAGGGCCTTTGCGATCCTGAACGGCACGCTTGCTGGCGCGATCGGTCTTGGCCTGCAGCTTTGTGCTGCGGGCATCGCGATCTGGCTGATCGGGCATCTGCTGGCCGTCTGGGCCGCGCGGCGCGATCCGCTTTTCGTCGAGGTCTGGCGGCGGCACCTGCGACTGCCCGGCCATCTGGACGTCTGAGGGCACCGCCATGATGCATCTTGCCGAGTATCGCCGCAAAGCCACCCGCCTCGCCGATTACCTGCCCTGGGCCGCGCTGGTCGCGCCCGGTGTGGTGCTGAACAAGGATGGCAGCCTGCAGCGCACCGCGCGCTTCCGGGGCCCGGACCTCGACAGCGCGGTCGCGGCCGAATTGGTCGCCGTGGCAGGCCGGATCAACAGCGCCTTTCGCCGCCTCGGCTCGGGCTGGGCGATCTTCGTCGAGGCGCATCGCCTGCCCGCCGCCGACTATCCCGACAGTCGTTTTCCCGATCCGGCCTCGGCGCTGCTGGATGCCGAGCGCCGCGCAGGCTTTGCCGAACAGGGCGCGCATTTCCAGTCGGCCTATTTCCCGACCTTCCTCTACCTGCCGCCGCCCGAGGAGGCCGCGCGCGCCGAGACCTGGCTCTATGAGGGCCGCGAGACCCGGGGCATCGACGCGGGCGAGGTGCTGCGCGGCTTCATCGACCGCACCGACCGGGTGCTGGCGCTGTTCGACGGGTTCATGCCGGAATGCCGCTGGCTGGATGACGCCGAGACGCTTACCTATCTGCATTCCACCATCTCGACCCACGCGCAGCGCGTGCGCGTGCCGGAAACTCCCGTCTATCTCGACGCGCTGCTGGCCGATCAGCCGCTGACCACGGGGTTGGAGCCCCGGCTGGGTGCGGCGCATCTGCGCATCCTGACGCTCTCGGGCTTTCCCACCGCCACCACGCCGGGGATCCTCGATGAGCTGAACCGCCTGGCCTTCCCCTATCGCTGGGCCACGCGCGCGATCCTGATGGACAAGGTCCAAGCCACGCGCATGGTCGCGCGCATCCGCCGCTATCCGGGGGCCCAGGTCTTCGCCTTCGATTTCGGGGGCTCGATCCGGGCCGCCATCCTCGCCATGGGCGGGGACTGGCATGATCTGGGCGGCGCGCTGACCGAGGGGGCAGAGGCCGGGGTCTATCTGCAACCCCTGGCCCGCATCGACGAGGGGACGGAACGCGCCTGGGCCGCGGGCTGGATCGCCGCGATCCTTGCCCGCGAGGGCGTCACCGTGACGCCCGAAGTGAAGGAGCATCTCTGGAGCGCGCTGACCTCGCTCGCGTCGGCCCCCATCGGCGAACGCACGATCACCGGCCTTGCGGTGCTGCTGCAATCGTCTGACCTGAAACAGGCCCTGCGGCCCTATTGCCTCGGCGGGCCGCATGGGCGGCTTCTGGATGCCGAGATCGAGGATTTGGGCACGGCCCCGGTTCAGGCTTTCGAGATCGAGGGGCTGATCGGCACCGCCGCCGCACCTGCCGTCCTCTCCTATCTCTTCCACCGCATCGGCGACCGGCTGGGTGGCCGCCCGACGCTTCTGATCATCGACGAGGGCTGGCTCGCGCTCGATGACGAGGGCTTCGCGGGCCAGCTGCGCGAATGGCTGAAGACGCTTCGCAAGAAGAACGCCGCGGTGATCTTCGCGACCCAGTCGCTGTCCGACATCGACGCGTCCGCCATCGCGCCCGCGATCATCGAAAGCTGCCCGACGCGGCTGCTCCTTCCCAATGAACGCGCCATCGAGCCGCAGATCACCGCGATCTACCGCCGCTTCGGGCTCAATGACCGCCAGATCGAGATCGTCGCCCGCGCCATGCCGAAGCGCGACTATTACTGCCAGTCGCGGCGCGGCAACCGGCTGTTCGAGCTGGGCCTCTCTGAGGTCGGCCTCGCGCTTTGTGCGGCCTCCTCCAAGGCCGATCAGGCCCAGATCGCCGCGATCCTTTCCGAGCATGGCCGCGACGGCTTCCTCGCCGCCTGGCTGCACGCGCGTGGCGCGGGCTGGGCCGCCGACCTGATCCCGGAACTGCCGAACCTCGAGACGGACCTGCAGACAGACCCGGCAACGCCGGACCCGGCATCCGATCCCAAACCCCAACCCGAAGAGGAGCCCCAACCATGACCCGCATCACCCATCTCGCCGGCGCCTCGACCCTGGCGCTGGCTCTGGCCGCGCCTACGGGCGTGACGATCCTCGCCCCCAGCCCCGCGCAGGCCTTCTTCGGCGGCTTCGGCCGGATCGTCTACGACCCGCGCAATCATGCCGAGAACATCCTCTCGGCCGCCCGGGCCATGGAGCAGATCAACAACCAGATCACCCAGCTGCAGAACGAGGCGCAGATGCTGATCAACCAGGCCCGCAATCTCGCGAGCCTGCCGCATTCCTCGCTTGCCGCGCTCCAGCAGAATGTCGATCGCACCCGCCAGCTTTTGTCGCAGGCGCAGAACATCGCCTTCGATGTTCAGGCCATCGACCGGATGTTTCAGGAGCAATATGGCGGCACCGCCATGGCCGCCCCCGAGGCCCAGCTTCTGGCCGATGCCCGCGCGCGCTGGGAGAACACGGTCGGCGGGCTGCAGGACGCGATGCGTGTGCAGGCCGGGGTCGTCGGCAATCTCGACGGCCAGCGCGCGGAAATGGCGGCGCTGGTGGGCGCGAGCCAGAACGCGGTCGGCGCGCTGCAGGCGGCGCAGGCGGGCAACCAGCTTCTTGCGCTGCAATCCCAGCAGATCGCCGATCTGGTCGCGGTGACCGCCGCCAATGGCCGCGCCGCAGCCCTGGCCGAAGCCGAACGCGCCGCCGCCGCCGAACAGGGCCGCATCCAGTGCGAGCGCTTCCTGACCCCGGGCGCGGGCTATCAGCCCGGCAGCGCCCGGATGTTCAACAACTGACGGGGCCGGGGCGATGGACGCGCGCAGCACAGCCAGCATTGCGGCGATCATCCTTGCCGCCGCCGCGCTGACCGCAGCGGCGGTGCAGATGACCCGCGGGGACCGCACCGCGCCTGCGCGCACCGGCCCCGCTCTGGCCCCGGCCGAGGATCCCCTGCGCGCCGAGCAGCGCCGCTGTCAGGCCATGGGCGAGGCCGCGGCGCGCGATCCCGGCTGCCTCGCGGTCTGGGCCGAGACGCGGGAGCGCTTCCTCGGCCGCCCGCCCGCGACACTTGGCGACTAGACCATGGGCGGCACCGGCGTCATCGACAACTTCCTCGGGGTCTTCACCGCCTATATCGACAGCGGCTTCGGCCTCTTGGGCAGCGAGGTCGCCTTCATCGCCACCACGCTGATCGTGATCGACGTGACGCTGGCCGCGCTCTTCTGGGCCTGGGGCGCGGATGACGATGTCATTGCCCGGCTGGTGAAGAAGACGCTCTTCATCGGCATCTTCGCTTTTCTGATCTCCAACTGGAACAGCCTCGCCGCGATCGTCTTTGACAGTTTCGCGGGGCTGGGGCTGCTGGCGTCGGGCACCGGCTTCTCGCCCGCCGACCTCCTGCGCCCCGGCCGCGTCGCACAGACCGGGCTCGATGCGGGCCGCCCGCTGCTCGAGGCCATCTCCAGCCTGATGGGGTTCGTCGCCTTCTTCGAGAATTTTATCCAGATCGCCTGCCTCTTCTTCGCCTGGGCGCTGGTGCTGCTGGCCTTCTTCCTCCTATCGGTGCAGCTTTTCGTGACGCTGATCGAGTTCAAGCTGACGACGCTTGCGGGCTTCGTGCTGATCCCCTTCGGTCTCTTCGGCAAGACCGCCTTCATGGCCGAGCGGGTGCTGGGCAACGTCGTCTCCTCGGGCATCAAGGTGCTGGTGCTCGCGGTGATCATCGGCATCGGCTCGACCCTTTTCGGGCAGTTCACCGCAGGTTTCGGCGGCGCGACCCCGACCATCGACGAGGCCATGGCCATCGTGCTGGCCGCACTTTCGCTGCTGGGCCTCTCCATTTTCGGCCCCGGCATTGCCACAGGTCTTGTCTCGGGCGGCCCGCAGCTGGGCGCGGGCGCGGCTGTCGGTACCGGTGTCGCGGTCGGCGGCGCGGCGGTGGCCGCCGGTGGCGGGGCGCTTCTCGCGGCACGCGGCGCGGGCGCTCTGGGGGCCGGAGGTCTTGCCGCCGGGCGCGGCGGGATCGCCACCGCAGGTGCAGCCTCGACCGCCTATCGCCTCGGCGCTATGGGTCAGTCGGGCGCAGGCAGTGTCGCCTCGGGTCTGGGGGGTGTGGCCACGGCCGCAGGCTCCGCTGCGATTTCGCCTCTGCGCAACGCGGCCGCCCGCATCGCCTCCGGCGCGCGCGCAAGCCATGCCGCCGGGACACGCGCCAGCTTCGCCGCCACCGGCGGCACCTCCTCCATGGGCAGCATCGGGGGCGCCACCGCGCCCACGGCTGCCGCCAACCCCGACAGCCCGCCCGCCTGGGCCCGCGCCATCCACCGCAACCAGATGATGCGCCAGGGCCTCAGCGCCGCCGGCCATGCGCTGCGCGCCGGGGACAGCCCCGGCGGTGGCGCTTCCGTTTCCCTCTCCGAAGGACGTCGCCGATGAGCCTCTTCAAACGATCCACCGCCCATTACGGCAAGACCCCCGAACCCGAGACCCCGTACCAGAAGGCCGCGCAGGTCTGGGACGAGCGCATGGGCACGGCCCGCGTGCAGGCGAAGAACTGGCGGCTGATGGCCTTCGGCTGCCTGATCCTCGCGGGCGGTTTCGCCGGGGCGCTGGTCTGGCAGTCGGCGCGCGGCACTGTTGTCCCTTGGGTCGTCGAGATCGACCGCCATGGCGAGGCCCGCGCGGTCGAGGCCGCTGCGGCCAGCTTCCAGCCCAGCGATCCGCAGATCGCCTGGCATCTGGCCCGCGTCGTCGAGGGCGTCCGGGGCCTGGGTCGAACGCCATTACACCGACGGCCAGCTCGCCCGTACCGAGCGCTGGACCGCGATCCTGCCGGTGGTCCTGCAGCCGCCGCGCACCGCCATGCGCCTGCGCGCCGATCCGCCGCGGGTCACGCGCCTCTCGCGCAAGGTCATCGCCGGGCTGGGCGTGGCCGCCGGCCTCGGCATCGGCGGCGCGCTGATCTATGCCCTGCAGGCCCCCGACCGCACCGGCGCGCCGACCGAGCTGATCTCCACCGACCGCCGCCAGCCCGCCGACGGGCTGCGCGGCCTGCCCACGAGCTACGAGGCCATCCCGCGCCTCGGCTCGCCGCTGCCGGGCGATCTCGGCGGTGCAATGCTCGACGCGCAGCGCAGGGGCCTGCCGGTCGCGCCCCCGCCGCTGACCCCGCCCGCCATGGACCCCGAGGAACAGGCGCGCCTGGCCGAGCTCGATGCCGCGCGGATGAGCGGGCTTTTCTTCCAGACCCGCGCTGCACCCGCCGTGCCAGGGATAATTCCCCCCGGCCTGACCGGCCCGGCACCCACACCGGAAACCGACGCGCGCCGCGCCTTCCTGAACTCCGCCGCCGACCGCCGGACCGTCTCCCCCGACCGCGTCGAGGCCCCGGCCTCGCCCTGGCTCCTGCAGGCGGGATCGGTGATCCCCGCCGCGCTGATCACCGGCATCCGCTCGGACCTGCCCGGCCAGATCACCGCGCAGGTGACCCAGAATGTCTATGACAGCCCGACCGGCAGCCTGCTGCTGATCCCGCAGGGCACGCGGCTCATCGGCGAATACGACGCGGGCGTCACCTTCGGCCAGCGCCGCGTGCTGCTGGTCTGGACGCGGCTGATCTTCCCCGATGGCCGCTCGCTCGTGCTCGAGCGCCAGCCCGGAGCCGATACCGCCGGGTATGCCGGGCTCGAAGACCGCGTCGATCATCACTGGGCAGGTGTCCCGCGCGCCGCGGGCCTCTCCACGCTGCTCGCCATCGGCGCGGAACTGGCGGTGGACGAGGAAGACCGCCTCGCCCGCGCCATCCGCGACGGCGCTGTCGGCACCATCACCGAGGCCGGTCAACGTATCGTCGAGCGCGAGTTCGAGGTGCCGCCGACCCTGACCATCCGCCCGGGCTTTCCGGTGCGCGTGCTCGTCACCCGCGATCTGGTGATCGCCCCGCAGGGAGGTTGAGATGGCCAAGCTGAAACTCGGACCAATCGCCGATGACAAGCCGGTGAAACTCAC
>NZ_DSDD01000059.1:0-8871 GCF_011048875.1 Rhodovulum sp. | reverse complement strand
GCCGAGGGTGGTGCGCCGGTGCTCGTGCGCGCCATCCTGCGGCGGCCGGACGATGTCACCGGCTTCGGCGAAGCGCGCCTCTGGTCGGAGACCACGCGCGTTGATCTGCGTATCGCCGAGGTTCCGAACCCGCGTCCCGGCGACCGCATCGAGATCGAAAGCGAGGCGTTCCTAATCCAGGGTGAGCCGGTCCGGGACCGCGAGCGGCTGGTCTGGACCGTCGACTTGCGCCCGGCCTGACCGCGATGAAGCTGAAGCTCGATATCACCCCCGACCTGGCCGCCATGATGGCCGCCGAAATCAGGGCCGGCGAGAAGGCTGTCACCGCCGCCACGCGCGAGGCCGGAAACATCCTCAAGACCGCCTGGCGAGCGCAGATCGTGGGCGCGGGGCTCGGCCAGCGCCTTGCCCGCTCGATACGGAGCCAGACTTACCCGAAGGGGCGCCAGAGTCTGAACGCCGCCGCCCTCGTCTGGTCGAAGGCGCCGGTAATTATCGGTGCCCATGACACCGGCCCGCTGATCCGCTCGCGAAATGGCTTCTGGCTGGCCATCCCCACCGAAGCCGCCGGGCGCGGCTTCCGCGGTGGTCGGATCACCCCGGGCGAATGGGAGCGCCGCCGTGGCCTGCGGCTGCGCTTCGTCTACCGCCCGCGCGGTCCCAGCCTGCTTGTGGCCGACCGCGCCCGGATCAATACCCGCGGCCAGGCTGTGGCGTCACGTTCCAAGACCGGCCGCAACCAGGTCACAGTGCCGATCTTCCTGCTGGTCCCGCAGGTCAAGCTGCCCAAACGGCTGGATCTGGCGCGGGATGCTGAGCGCGCGCATAAGGCGGTGCCGGGGTTGATTGTGGCGAATTGGGTGGATGGGAGGCTGTAGCCGCTCGCCCACCCTCAATACCCAGCTTCACGCTGGTGGCGAACGGCCAGGACCACCGCTGTTTCGCCATCAAACCGATAGAGCGACACATACCCGCTGTCACCGAACGCGATGAACCATTCGCGGAATTCCGGAGCCATCTCCTCGACGGGGCGACCGACACCCGGCTGGTCGCGCAGTATGTTCATGCCCTCGCGGATGGATTTGGCCGCGCGGCGCGCTGCATCGGGGTTTTTGTCGGCGAGGAACCGGCAGAGCCGCTCAACGTCCCGCAGAGCTGCGGGAGACCAGATCAGTCGTGGCATTCAGGAGCGTCCGCATCTTCACCCGCTTCCAGCCTGGCAAGCCAGGCATCGGCTTCGTCATGCGTGACGTGCTTGCCACTGGCCTGAAATTCCTCCCATGCCTGCAACCCGGCCTGACGAAACGCCTCGCGCTTTTCCTCGCGATCGACGAACTGCGCCACGGCCTCGCGGAGCATCCAGTGGGTGGAGCGGTCTCTGGCCTGCGCTAATCGCTTGAGGCGGTCGCGGGTGTTCTGATCAAGTTTCACGGCAATTGGGCGGACGGCGTTCATGGGGATGACTCCATACGGGTATTCACAGGTATTACCTTTAGCACATCAACACCCCTCGAAGAAGTCACAATTCAGCAAGAGCATCCGTAATGCCCACACCCCGCGAAACGATCCTCGCCGCGCTGCATGCGCGGCTTTCGGCGCTGCCCGCCACCGCCCTGCGGGGTGAGGTGCTGCCCGAACGTGTCCCGAGCGAGGGGCTGCTGATCCTCCGCGACGGTGAGCCCGGTGAACCCGAGGTGACGCTGTCGCCACTGCGCTACCACTACCAGCACCGCGCCGAGATCGAGGCGGTCGTGCAGGGCCCCGACCGTGATGCCGCCTTCGACACGTTGACCGCCAGCATCGGTGCAGCACTCGCCGCCGACCGGACGCTGGGCGGGCTCTGCGACTGGGTCGAGGCGGAAGCGCCGCGCCCGGTCGATCTGCCGGTAGAGGGCGCGGCCAGCCTCAAGGCCGCCGTGATCCCGGTGATCCTGCACTATTCCACGGCCGACCCGCTCAGCGGCTGACACCCAACACCACAGGAGACGACAATGGCACGAGCGCAAGGCGCGCGGGCGCAGATGGCGCTGGCGTTCGAGACGACATATGGCACGCCGCCCGCGAGCGGTTTCACCCGTATGCCCTTTGCCAGCGCGACGCTGGGGGCCGAACAGCCGCTTCTGAACAGCGAGCTTCTGGGTTACGGTCGCGATCCGCTGCCGCCGATCAAGGATGCGGTGACCGCGGATGGCGATGTGGTGGTGCCGATCGATGCGCAGGCCTTCGGGTTCTGGCTGAAGGCGGCCTTCGGTGCGCCGACAACAACCGGCACCGGCCCCTGGACACACGAGTTCCAGTCGGGGTCTTGGACGCTGCCAAGCATGTCGATCGAGACCGGCATGCCTGAGGTGCCGCGCTATGCGATGTATTCGGGCTGCGTGTTGGATCAGCTTTCATGGCAGATGCAGCGCTCGGGGCTGCTGACGGCCACCGCGCGGTTGGTGGCGCAGGGCGCGACTGTGAGCACTGCCACCAGCGCGGGCACACCTGCCACGCTCGACCTGCAGCGCTTCGGCCACTTCAACGGGTCCATCAAACGCAACGGGACAGCGCTGGGTAATGTGGTGTCAGCCGAGATCACCTACGCCAACAATCTCGACCGGATCGAGACCATCCGCGCTGATGGCCGTATCGATGGCGCGGACCCGTCCATCGCCGCGCTCACGGGGCGGATCGAGGTGCGCTTCGCCGACCAGACGCTGGTGACGCAGGCGATCAATGGCGATCCCTGCGCGATGGAATTCGCCTACAGCCTGCCCTCGGGCGAGAGTTTCACCTTCACCGTGCACGCCGTCTACCTGCCCCGCCCGCGCATCGAGATTTCCGGCCCGCAAGGTGTGCAGGCCAGTTTCGACTGGCAGGCGGCGCGCGACAGCGTCGAGGGGCGGATGTGCACCGCCACCCTCGTGAATGATGTGGAGACGTATTGATGCTCACGCTCGACCTGACAAACGCGCCGCGCTGGCACGACCTTGCGCCCGGGGTGCGGGTGCAGTTGCGCCCATTGACCACCGCGCTGATGGTGGCCACGCGCAGCGATCCGGAGGTGGAAGCCGTGCCCGATGAAGCCTCCGACGAGGAGCGCGCCATGGCCTTCGCGAAGGCGCTGGCACGCCGGGCGGTGCTGGCCTGGGCGGGCATCGGCGATGCGGACGGGAATCCCATCGATCCGAGCCCCGAGGCCATCGACGCGCTGCTCGACATCTGGCCGATCTTCGAGGCCTTCCAGCTGACCTATGTCTCGAAGGGGCTGCTGCTGGAACAGGAAAAAAACGCCTCCGCGCCCTTGCCGAGTGGGAATTCGGCGGGGGCGCAAGATACTGCGAAGCGTGCACGCAAACCTGCCCGGACTGCCCGGCGCGGCTGAACCGTCCGGAAACGCCGGAGGGTTGGCAGGTCTGGGATCTCGTCGGCCGTCTCGGCGGGCAGCTCCGCGTACTGCCGGGCGCGGTGATCGGCTGGGACATGTCCGCCGCGCTGGCGCTCGGTGACGCCCTCTGCGTGCCGCCCCTCGCCATGGCCGAACTGCTGCCGCCCATCGAGGCGGTGATGGTGACCAAGCTCAACGAACAGATGACGTCAGGCCGCCTCGAGGGGCGTGATGTCTGAGACGTCGATCGTGGCGCGCGCGCGGGCCAGATCCCACGCCCGCTGAAGGTTCATCCAGTATTCCGGCGTCGTGCGGAAGAACTTCGCCAGCCGCACCGCCGTGTCCACGGTGAGCGTCGTCTCACCCCTCACCAGCCGTTCGATCCGCGTGCGGGGAACATGCAGACGCTTGGCGAGCGCGATCGGGCTCAGGTCGAGCGGCCCGAGATAGAGTTCTTCCAGAACCTCGCCGGGGTGAGAGGGGTTCTTCATCAGTGTCATGTCGCGCCCTTTCAATGCCTGTTCAATGGTAGTCGACGATCTCGACGTCGGCCGGTCCCTGATCGGTCCACACGAAGCAGATGCGCCACTGGCCGCCCACGCGCACCGAATGCTGTCCCGCGCGGTCGCCCTTCAGTTCCTCGAGGTGATTGCCCGGCGGAAACCGGAGATCCTCGAGGACCACGGCGGCATCGAGCGCCGACAGCATCGCCCGCGTTCGCTTGACCAGATCGGCCGGGAAACCCTTGCCGAACCGATCCGCCACCGCGTTCGCCGCGCGCTTGCCTTTCGTGCTGACGATCATGGGGATATGTATCACGACATGATACATATTTCAAGGGGCGCGTGGAGCTGTTCTGCGGGCCGACGTCTTCTTCACAAGGAATATCGGGAATGGCCGAAAAACGTGTCTCCGTCCGCCTCGCGGCCGTGGGCGGACGGCAGGTGCGCGCTGAGCTCGAAGGCGTGGGCGAGGCCGGCAAGCGCGGCTTCGGGCGGCTGAGCCAGGAGATGGAGGCCGCGAACCGGCGGCTGGCGGGCTTCGCGCGGCGCGTGCGCGTGGCGGCAGCGGCCGCCGTCGCAGCTGCGACCGCTGCCGGCGTGGCCATGGTGCGCTCGGGGCTCCAGACGGTGGATGCGCAGGCAAAGCTCGCCGCCTCCCTCGGCACCACCGTCGCCAGCATCCAGGTGTTGGAGCGCGCGGGCGAGATGGCCGGCGTGTCCATGGGTCAGGTCGAGCAGGCAACCGTCCAGCTGACCCGACGGCTCAGCCAGGCCGCTGCTGGCACGGGTCCTGCGGTGGAGGCGCTGCGCCGGCTGCGGCTGTCGGCGGAGGATCTGCAACGCCTGCCGCTCGATGCGCGCATCGCCGCGATCCAGCAGGCGCTCGGGCAGTACGTGCCGGAGGCAGAGCGCGCGGCCGTGGCCTCCCAACTCTTCGGCGACCGCGCTGCGTTGGTCTTCACCCGCATCGACACGGCGACGCTGCGCCAGGCGACGGAGGATGTGCGGGATTTCGGGGTGGTGGTCTCGGACCAGGATGCCCGCCAGATCGAACGCACCAACGATGCGATCTCGCGGCTGGGGCTGATCTGGCGCGGACTCTCGAACCAACTGGCGGTAGCCGCCGCTCCGGCGCTGGAGTCCGTGGCCGATGCCATGGCGGCTGTCGCCCGCACGACCGGCCCCCTCGGTCAGGCCATCCGGGGGCTGTTTGATAATATCGGGCGTCTGGCCAGTATCGCTGGCACGTTTGCCGCCTTCATGGCCGGGCGCTGGGTTGCCGGGCTGGCGGCTGCTGCGCTCTCGGTGCGCGGGCTGGCCACGGCGCTGGGCGTCCTGCGCGGTGCGCTGATCCGCACCGGCATCGGGGCGCTGATCGTCGGCGCGGGCGAGTTGGTCTATCAGTTCGGGCGGCTGGTCTCCGGCGCCGGGGGGTTTGGCAATGCGCTCGAGCTGATGGGCGATGTGGCGCGCGCCGTCTGGGACGGCATGGGTCGTTATCTCGGCTCTTTCGCCGACGACTTTCGCGCCATGCGCGCCGATATCGAGGGCATCTGGACGCGGCTGATGGCCTTCCTTGCGGGCAGATGGGCCGATTTCCTTGGCCAGATCGGCCCGATCTTCAATGCGGTGTCCGAGCGCATCGGCTCGGACCTGCAGATCGACTGGTTCGGGGCGCAGTCCTGGGCGTCGATGCTGGATCATGCGGCCAGCAATGCTGGTGTTGCCGCCGAGCGCTTTCGCGAGCGTGCTGCTGAAACCCGCGCCACGGCCTTCGATGGCCTGCGCGAGGCGGTGGCCGCGCTGGTGGCAGCGGTTCAGGGCTCGGGTGATGAGACCGAGGATGCGCTCGATGCCGCGAGCGCCGGGGCACAACGCGTGGCCGATGCGCTCGACGAGGCCGAAGCTGCCGCAGGGCGCGCAGGTGCTGCAGGCCGGCAGGCGGGGGAAGAGACCGGCAGCGGCGCGGACACGGCCCTTACCGGCTGGCAGGCGGTGACGGCGGCGCTGTCGGACTATGCGGACCGCGCCCGCGAGATCGGTAGTGATATCGGGGATGCGCTGGTGGGCGCCTTCCGATCCGCCGAGACCGCCATTGCCGACTTTGTGCGCAAGGGTAAGCTCGATTTCCGCGACCTTGTCACCTCGATGATCGCCGATCTCGCGCGGCTCGCGGTGCGGCGCTTCATCCTCGGCCCTCTGGCGGGGTTGCGCTCGGGCGTCCTCGGTGGCGCCGGCGGCATGTTCGCCTCCGTCCTGCATGCAGGCGGCACGGTAGGCATGCCCGGTCCCGACCGCATGGTCCCGGCGCTGGCCTTCGCTGGTGCCCCGCGGATGCATGCGGGCGGTTGGGCCGGTCTGCGGCCGGATGAGGTGCCCGCGATCCTGCAGCGCGGCGAGCGGGTGCTTTCGCGCCGAGAGGCTGCGGGTTACGGCGCGCGGGGCGATGGCGGGACGACCGTCAATGTCACCATCATGGCGCGCGACGCAGAGAGCTTCCGGCAGTCCAGAACACAGGTCGCAGCCGACATCGCGCGCGCGGTCAATCTCGGGCGGCGAGGCATGTGATGGCGTTTCACGAGGTCCGGTTTCCGGACAATATCAGCCGTGGCGCGCGCGGCGGGCCGGAGCGGCGCACGCAGATTGTCGAACTGGCTTCTGGCGACGAGGAACGCAATGCCAGCTGGGCCAATTCGCGCCGCCGCTACGATGTCGCCTATGGCATCCGCCGCGCAGACGATCTGGCGGCCGTCGTCGCCTTCTTCGAGGCGCGCAACGGCCGCCTCCATGGCTTTCGCTTCAAGGACTGGGGCGACCACAAGTCCAGCCCGCCCTCGGGCACGCCATCGCCGACCGACCAGGCGATTGGCACCGGCGACGGCGCGACGACGGCGTTCCAACTGGTGAAGCGCTACGCCTCCGGCGCGCAATCCTGGACGCGCGCCATCGCCAAGCCGGTGGCGGGCAGCGTGCGCATCGCGCTCGATGGCACCGAGCAGGGCAGCGGCTGGACCGTCGACGCCACGACCGGTGTCGTGACCTTCGATAGCGCGCCGGGCGCTGGCGTCGCCATAACCGCGAGCTTCGAGTTCGATGTGCCGGTCCGCTTCGACACCGATGCGCTCGACGTGACGCTCGACCTCGAGCGGCTCGGCTCGATCACCTCCATTCCGCTTCTGGAGATCCGGCGATGAACGACACCGGCAGCTTTGTGGCCGCCGTGCTGCGCGAACTCGCGGCCTCGACCGCCGTGATCCTCGCCGCCTGGGGCGCGCTCGGCGGCGCGACGAACGCGCTGACCACGAAGATGCGGCTGCGCGACGCGCTGCGGCACATCCTGCTCGGCGGACTGATCGCGGCCGGGATGGGCAGCCTCTCCATGGCTGTCATCACGAGCTGGATGGCCCTGCCGCCCGAGGCAATCCCGGCAGGCGGTGCTGCAGGGTCCGCCGCCTATCTCGTGGGCGTCTTCGGGCCGGCCTTCATCGAGATGCTGCTCGCCCGGCTGCGCCGCGCCAATCAGGGCGACGGCGATGAATGACCTTCTCCGCCTCGCACGCTCTCTCCGCTGCGACCCCGCCGACCCTCGGCAGGCCTTCGCTCACCGCCTGCGCATCGGCCTTGCCGTCGCGGCGCTGATCCTGGTCCTCTCGCTTCTCCGGTAATCCCATGCACATGACCGACCGGGGCCTGCTGGCCCTCGTCCGGCACGAAGGACTCGTGCCCGGGCCCTATCTCGATGTGAAACAGGTCTGGACCTTCGGAATCGGCCACACGGCTGCGGCTGGACCGCCCGATCCTGCCACCATGCCGCGCGGCATGCCGGCCGATCTCGACGCCGGGATCCGCGAGGCGTTCCGCGTCTTCCGCGCCGATCTCGCGCGCTACGAGGCCGCGGTCCTGCGCGCCGTGAAGGTGCCGCTGGCGCCGCACGAGTTCGATGCGCTGGTCAGCTTCCACTACAACACCGGCGGCATCGCGCGGGCGGCGCTGACCCGCCACCTCAATGCCGGAAATCGCGTTGCAGCCGCCGACGCGTTTCTGAACTGGCGGCGACCGGCCTCGATCATTCCGCGCCGGGAAGCCGAGCGCGACCTGTTCCGCCATGGCCGCTATCCCGGCGGAACCATCCCGGTCTGGTCCGTGGATCGCACGGGCCGCGTCGATTTCTCCCGACCAATCCGACGCCTGACCGAGGATGAGGCTCTGGCGCTGCTGCGGCCGTCGCCGCTGCCGAGGCCGCCGGTCCTCGATCCTGCTCCCGACGCGCCCACCGGCTGGCTGGCCCGGCTGGCGGCATTCTTTTCCACCCTGATCCGGAGGGCCTGACCCCCATGCGCTACATCCGACTGACCTCGCTCACCTGGTGGGCGGGGCTTCTCGCCGTGCTCACCGGCATCGCCTCACTCGCACTGCCCCCGGCCGGGCCGTTCGGGGAACTGTCCCGCCTCGTCGCGCTGCTCGCCGGTTCGGGCGACGCCTCGCCCGCGGGGCTGATGTTCCTCGGGCTCGGCCTGATCGGCCTGCGCGACCGGATCGAGCGGGGGTTCCGCGGCGATGCTTGAGTTCCTCGCAGGTCTGGTCGTGGGCGGCAGCCTCGGCGTTCTGGTCGTCGCCCTCTGCGTCGCCGCGGCGCGCGGGGAGCGGGACGATGGCTGACATTCTGATCTGGTTGGTCGGGGCTCTGGGCGCGGTTGGTGGGGTGGTCCTCGGCCGGTTCTGGGGCCGCGTGGAAGGGGAGCGCGAAGGCAAACGGGAGGCCGAACGTGATGCGATGGAAGACAAGAGCAAGCGCGTCGAACGCGGGCGCGACGCGGTTCGCGATGGCCGCGGCGCTGGCGATCCTGCTGACCGGCTGCGCCGCAACGATGGGAACTGGTGACGCGGGCTGTGCCTCCTATGCCGAGGCGAGGCTCGCCCGGCCGGCTGCCGAGACCGTCGCAGCCGTGCCCCCGGACTGGGCGGACTGGATCGCCGATCTCGATGACCGCATGACGG
>NZ_DSDD01000058.1:0-8871 GCF_011048875.1 Rhodovulum sp. | reverse complement strand
GGACCACGATCCCCGCCCATGGCGTCGACCGATATGACGTTGCGCGGCGCCTCGGCCAGCGGCTCCTGACAGTGCTGCGTGCTCATGTTCGACGCGGGGGACGTGCGGCCCTGGGCCTCAGGCCGCGTCGTCTTCGTCCAGGTCGAATTCCTGGGCCTGGGCAACCACTTCGCGGTCATCGTAATGGCCGCAGGCGGCACAGACGTGATGCGGACGCTTCAGTTCGCCGCAATTCGAACATTCGGCCGGATTGCCCGGCACCAGCGCATCGTGCGAGCGGCGCATGTTGCGGCGCGACCGCGTGACTTTGTTCTGAGGGACAGCCATGTCTCAACCTCGATCCTTCGGGGCCACTGGCCCGGTGTTCTGTCTTGGGAAAGCCCGTCTCTCAGCGCGTGGCCGCGCGGCGTAACCCATCGTGCAAGCGAGGCCGGGAACATACTGCGATTCTGAGCGGGCGCAAGTGTTTTTCTGGACGCGCCGGGACAGGACGCCGCCGCGGCGCAAGGCCGTCCCGAACCCGGCCTCAGCGCTCTGCCACGGGGCGCAGCGCCAGCCAGATCAGCGCACCCCCGGCCAGCGCCAGGAACGGCACCATGGCCAGGTTGACCGCCGCCCAGCCCGCGGCGGCCGACCCGCCCGAACAGTTCATCAACCCCCCCGAGGCCAGCGAGGCCAGCGTCACCCCGGCAAAGACCAGCGTGTCGTTCATCCCCTGCGTCGCGCCGCGTTCCTCCGGGCCATGCGCCTGCGCGAGCATCGCCGTCGCCCCGATGAAGCCGAAATTCCAGCCGATGCCCAGCAGGATCAGCGCGGCATAGAACTGCTCCAGCGCAACCCCGCTCACCGCCACCCCGCCCGACAGCGCCAGGATCGTCAGCCCCGCCGCCACCACGGGCCGCGCGCCGAACCGCGCGATCAGATGCCCGGTGAAGAAACTCGGCACATACATCGCCAGCACATGCGCGGTCACGATATCCGCCGCGACCCCGGTATCGAAGCCGCAGCCAACAACCGCCAGCGGCGACGAGGTCATCACCAGGTTCATCAGCGCATAGGACACCATCCCGCAGATGATCGCCACCGCGATCGCCGGATCGCGCAACAGCTCCACCCGACCGCGCCCGCCCGTCTGGCCCGCCACGCGGCGCGGCGGCGCGGGGATGTCGAGAAAGGCGAACAGCACCGGACCGACCAGGTTGATCGCGATCACCGCCAGATAGGTGCCGAGAAAGGGAACCACCATCGCCTCGGCCGGCACCTTCACCAGTTGCGGGCCGATGACCGCGGCCACCAGACCGCCCGCCAGCACATAGGAAATCGCCTTGGGCTGGAAATCGCCGGTCGCGCTGTCGGCGGCGGCAAAGCGGTAGAAGCCCTGCGCCGAAAGATAGATGCCGGTCAGGAACGAGCCCGCAAGAAACAACCCGAAGGATCCCTGCACCAGCCCCACGGCACCCACCGCGCCGCCTGCCGCCCCGCCCAGCGTGCCGACCATGAACCCCGCGCGCCGCCCCGCCCGCTGCATCAGGCTTGCCAGCGGCGTTGCACTCAGCATCGAGCCCAGCACGATCAGCGAGATCGGCAGCGTCGCCCAGCACGGGTCGGGCGCCAGGCTCTGACCCGCAAGCCCGCCGATGGTGAAGATCATCGGCATCTGCGCGCCGATCAGCGCCTGCGCGGCGACCAGAAGGCCGACATTGCGCCTTGCGCGCGACGGGGACAGGGGCGGGGCAGGGACGGTCTTTGTCATGTCCAAGTCCTAGCCCGCGGCGCGCGGCTGCGAAAGGGGAAGCCTGCTGGCGCAGGCTGCCTCCGGCGGGGATATTTGGGGCCAGAAGAAGGTGCATAGGCGCGCGTCTGACGGGCAAGGTCGGAGGGGGCGCCCTGGCGCGCGGCCTTGCCGTCTTCTTCTGGCGGCAAATATCCCGGGGGGAGTCCGAAGGACGGGGGGCAGCGCCCCCCGCGGGTCGCCTTGCGCAGCAAGGCGAAACCCGTCACCGCAAGGGCCCCGCGCGGGTCGGCCGTTGCGGCCGCGCCGCTTTGGGTCTAGACCCGGACCGCCAGACAGCGGAGGGTTTGACGTGACACGGGTACTCGAGTCGGGTCGCGCCGGCGCGGCGAAGGGCGAGGCGGATCGGCTGGTGATCTTCCTGCACGGCTATGGCGCCAACGGGGCCGATCTTCTGGGCCTTGCCGAGCCGCTCGCCCCGCACATGCCGCGCACCGCCTTCCTCGCCCCCGATGCGCCGGAAAGCTGCGCGGGCGTGCCCTTCGGCCATCAATGGTTCCCGATCCCCTGGATCGACGGCTCGACCGAGGAACAGAGCCGCGAGGGCATGCTGCGCGCGGCGGATGACCTGAACGCCTGGCTCGACGCGGTCGCCGCAGAGGAGGGGATCGGGCCGCGCCAGACGGTGCTGCTCGGCTTTTCCCAGGGCACGATGATGGCGCTGCATGTGGGCGCGCGCCGCGCGCCGTCCTGCGCGGGGATCGTGGGCTTCTCGGGCCGGCTGCTGGCGCCGGACCTGCTGGAGGACGAGATGGTGGCCCGCCCGCCGGTGCTGCTGGTGCATGGCGATGCCGATGACGTGGTTCCGATCGAGGCGCTGCCCGAGGCGGGCAATGCGCTCAGCGCGGCGGGGTTCGATGTCTATGCCCATGTGATGAAGGGCACCGGCCACGGCATCGCCCCCGACGGGCTGAGCGTCGCGCTGGCCTTCATGCGCGACCGGCTGATGATCGACCCGACCTGAGGCCGGGCACGCGGCGTCAGGCGTTCAGCAGCCGGTCGGCGATCACCGCGGCCGAGGTTCGGTTGTCCACGCCCATCTTGTGGAACACCTGTTCCAGGTGCTTGTTCACTGTGCGCGCGTTCAGGTCCAGGATCTCGGCGATGTCGCGATTGGTCTTGCCGCGAGTGAGCCAGAACAGCACCTCGGCCTCGCGGTCGGTCAGGCCGAAGGCCTGCGCCAGTTGCGCCTTGGTCTCGCCCTCGCCATGGCGGTGGATGCGCACCATCACCTCGCCGGGATTCTGGCCCAGATAGCACAGCGCGAGCGCCGCGCCCGCAAAGGGCGGCATGCTGGAGATCGGCTGTCCGGCCAGCCCCGCCAGCCAGCGCGCCAGCGCGGGCAGGGCGCGGCCCTCGGCCACCAGCGCGCGGCCCTCGGGGCTTTCCAGCAGCGCCGGCGCCCCGGGCGAGCCCCGGGCCAGCCGCCCGTCCGGCGCGAAGGCCAGCACGCTTTGGCCCGCCTGTTCCAGCGCGTACCGGGCCGAGGCGACGGCGCGGGCGTTCAGCACATGGGTGATGATCCGCGCGATCAGCTCGTCCACCACCACGGGCTTGGTGATGTAATCCACCCCGCCCGCGCGCAGCCCGTCCGGGATATGTTCGGACTCCGTCAGCCCGGTCATGAAGATCACCTGCGCAGGTTCGGGCCGCGGCCCCGATTTCAGGATGCTGCAGGTCTCGAACCCGTCCATGCCGGGCATCATCGCATCCATCAGGATCACGGCGGGCCGCACCCGGCGCGCCAGCTCGATCCCCTCGGGCCCCGAGCGCGCGACCAGCACCGTCATGCCGTTATCCTTCAGCGCCGCCGGGATCAGCCCCCGCGTCTCGGGCGCGTCGTCGATCACCAACGCGATCGAGCGGGCGGGCAGGACCGGGGGATAGGTCTCAGGTAGCATCGCGGGTCATCTCCCTGAGCAGGCGCACGATCCGGGCCATGTCGAACTCGGCCAGCCGGTCGCGCAGCCGCGCCAGCGTCGCGGCATCGAGCAGGCCCGCCGCTTCCAGCGCGTCAAGCTCGCGGCGCACGCCCGCGGCATGGCCGATCCCGGCCAGCCCCTGAAGCCGTGTCGGAATCTCGGGCGCGATGGCGGGCAGCGCGGCGGCTTCGGGCGCGGTCTTGGCCGCGTGGCGGTCCTCGAAGACCAGGTCGATCTTCATCAGGTCCGCCAGACGCACCAGCACGTCGCGCAGCGAACAGGGCTTGACCACGAAGGCATCGTAAGGCCCCTCGCGGTCGACCGGCATCCGCGCCTCCAGCGCGTGGCCGGTCACCATCACGATGGGCGTGGCGCGGTGGTCGGGCCGCGCGCGCAGGCGCTGCGCCAATTGCCATCCATCCATCCCCGGCGTCCAGCAGGAACAGGTCCGGCGCGCAATCGTCCAGGATGCCCAGCGCGGTTTCGGCATCGGGCACGGTCTGCACCAGGAACCCCATCGGCCGCAGCACGGTATCGAGCAGCCGCAGATGGTCCAGATCGTCATCGACCGCCATGATCGTTCGGCGCGGCCCCGGATAGCCGCGCGCCTTCAGTCGCTCGGGCGCGGGCGAGGCGGCGCAGGGCTGGTCGGCCTCGTCGCGGGCCTTGTTCTGGCTTTCGATGGCCAGGATCAGCGTCAAGGCGATCACCCCGATCACCACCAGCGCGGTGCAGAAGATCACCGTCAGCACCGCGTCCAGGTCGGGGCTGCCCGCATGGGCCCGGACCAGCAGCAGAAGCCCCCCGATGATCGCCGCCGGGATCGCCGTGCCGATGACGAAGACCGACAGCCGCGACATCAGCGCCCGCGCCACCGGGTCGGGCAAGGCGGCATGCAGCATCCGCACCACCTTCGCGTCGACCCGGCCATGCGGCTTGCAGCCGTCCCGGCAGGAACTGTCCAGCGTGCAGCACAGCGAACAGATCGGCCCGGCATAGAACGGGCAATGGGTCATGTCCTCGGCATCGAAGCGGTATTCGCAGATCGAGCACGCACAGGTCGCCCCGGCCTCGTGCTGCCGACCCGTCGTCTCGGGCAGGGAGCGGGCGATGTAGAACCGCCCCCCGTGGCCCAGGCGATCAGCGGCGCCATGGCAAAGGCGCTGAACAGCGCGATGAAGGCCGACAGCGCCTCGGCCGTCTCGCCCATCAGCCCCCCGCCATGGGCGACAAAGGCGATCACCACCGCGCCGCCCATCGCCGCCATGCCGACCGGGTTGATGTCGTAAAGATGCGCGCGGCGGAACTCGATCCCCCGCGGGCTCAGGCCCAGCGGCTTGTTGACCACCAGATCCGCGGTCAGCGCCCCGATCCAGGCCAGCGCGACATGGGAATAGAGGCCAAGGATATGCTCCAGCGCCCCGAACACGCCCAGTTCCATCAGCATCAGCGCGATGGCGACATTGAACACCAGCCAGACCACGCGGCCCGGATGGGAATGGGTCAGCCGCGAGAAGAAGTTCGACCAGGCGATCGACCCCGCATAGGCGTTGGTCACGTTGATCTTGAGCTGGCTCAGGATCACGAAGGCCCCGGTCAGCGCCGGTGAAGGTGTCGATCTGCATCGCTCCACGCTGAGCGACTGGGTTGGGCGCATGACGGCCCTGCTGGAGCCTCTGGCCGATCATATCGGCAAGCTGGTCCGGGCAGGGCCAGCCCTTTTTGCGGACGATACCCCCGTAAAACTGCAGGTGCGCGCCAACACGACAAAGATCAAAACTGCCCGTCTCTGGAGTTATGTCCCAGACGAACGCCCGTGGTGCGGGGCGGCGCCCGCAGGACCGCCAGCAGGCCGTGACGCGCCTGGCGATCCCCCTGTCATCCGGGCACGGATGGTGGACGCGGCCCGGGCCAAGGCGCGACGAGGCGAGCTGCGGATCAGTGTGCCGATCGGCTATGTCTGGCACCGCGACATGGGGCTCGGCTTCGATCCCGACATTCGGCCGCAGAAGGTGATCCGGCTGGTGTTCGAGCGGTTCCGCCAGCTGGGCAGCGCCCGGCAGGCGCACCTGTCGCTGACGGCGGAGGGCGTGTTCTTCCCGCGTCCGTCGGATGGGAAGCGCCTCACGTCCTTCGACTGGCGGCAGTTCGGCTATCGCAATGTCATCGGCCTCCTGAAGAACCCTTTCTAAGCAGGAGCTTATGCCTACGGCAAAAGCGAGAAGCGGATCGAGTTGGTCGACGGGCGGGCGCGCAAGTCCTACGGTCACGGCAAGCCGCCCGAAGCCTGGGACGTGCTGATCCACGATCATCATGAAGGCTACATCGACTGGACGGAGTACCAGCGGAACCAGACCCTGCTGGCCGCCAATGCCTACGGTCGGGTTGGCGGAAGCAAGTCCGGCCGGGGCGGCCGGGCCCTGCTGGCGGGCATGCTCACCTGCGGGCGTTGCGGCCGAGGACTGGCGGTGGCTTATACGGGCGCGCCTCCGGGGCGCCCGACCTATCGCTGTGACCGGCCGAACCTCATGCTCGGCCTGCCTCGTTGTCTCGGCTTCGGCGGATCCCGTGTGAACGCCGCGATCGTATCGGAGATACTGCGGGTGGTCGAGCCGATGGCCATCGAGGCGGCACTGGAGGCCGAGCGGATGCACAGGGAGGGAGAGGCTGAGCGGCGGCGTGTGGCCGAACTCGACCTGCAGCAGGCCGAGTACGACGCCTTACTTGCCGAACGACGCGAAGCCGCCAGCACCTGATCCGGACGCTGGTCTCGGGCATCATCGCCGATGTCGACGACGCCATGCGCGAGGTGATCTTGACGATCCACTGGCGCGGCGGCCAGCACTCGCAACTGCGCGTCCGGAAGCCGCGAACCGGGGAGCATGGCTGCCAGACGCCCGAGCAGGCTCTTGCGGTGATGGAACGGATGGCGACGCGGTTTTCTGACGCTGACATTGCGGCCACCTTGAACCGGATGGGCGTGCGCACTGGCCAGGAGAAGACCTGGACGGCACACCGTGTCGCCTCCATCCGCAGGGTCCGCGGCATCCATGCCTTCCGGTCGGCCGAGAAGGGCGGCGTCTGGCTCACCCTGCGCGCGGCCGCTTCGAGGCTCGACGTGACCAGCCACGTCGTGCGACGGATGATTCAGGACGGGATCCTGCCCGCCGAGCAAGTCGTTCCAGGCGCGCCGTGGCAGATCCGGGCCTCCGCTCTCGAATCTGACCACATTCTGGAGGCCCTCAGGCGGAAGGGGCGTCCGTGTCACGGAGGCGATCAGAAGCGAATGCAAATGTTTCCAGATAGTTGAAGAAGAGGGGTATAATGACTCAGCACCCCCGATCGGGCGCAAGAATTACCTGTTCATGGGTTCAATCGGCGGCGGAAAAGCAGCCGCGATCGCCTACACGCTCATCGAGACCGCCAAGATGAACGATGTCGGCCCTGAAGCATGGCTGACATGGGTCCTCCAGCGCCTGCCCGATCACAAGATCAACCGCATCGACGAACTCATGCCGTGGAAATGGCAGGCCGAAAACAACTGAAACCGCTCCCACACCGGACGCTTACGATCATCTTCGGCCAGATGGGCGCGATCAACATGGCGCATGGGGAATTCATGATCCTTGGCGCCTATGTCACCTACCTGGTGTCGAACAGTTTTGCCACGCATCTGCCCGATCTGTTCCCGATCTATTTCTTCGTCGCGATGGCGCTGGCCTTCCTCGCCTCCGGAGCGCTGGGGATGCTGGTGGAATGGGGGCTGATACGCCATCTCTACCGCCGCCCGCTCGACACGCTCCTGGCGACCCGGGGGCTGAGCCTGATCCTTCAGCAGATCTACCGCTCGGTCTTTGGCGCGCGCGAGGTGGGCGTGACGATCCCGAACCGGATGATGGGCTCGCTGCCGCTGACCGACAGGATCGAGGTGCCGATCAACGGCCGGTTCGTCATGGCGCTGGCGGTCGGAAAATCGGTCGCGATCTACGCGCTGATGTTCCGCTCGCGCCGGGGCCGGCAGGTGCGCGCGATCAACCAGAGCCGGGTGATGGCGGGCGCGGTCGGCATCAACACCGAACGCACCCACCGGCTGACCTTCGCCATCGGCTGCGGCATCGCGGGTGTGACGGGCTAGGCCTTCACGATCAGCCAGGCGCAATGCGTCCTCGATTTCTTGCTCTCGGGCTCGATGGCCAAGGTCATCACGCTTCTGGTGGTCGTCGGCATCTGATGCTGCGCCCGCAGGGCCTGTTCGTCCTGAAACTCCGCAAGTGAGCGAAGACCCGTGCAAACGACCGCAAGACCCGCTTGCTGACCCGCGAAGAGGCGATCTGTTTCGGCCTTCTTGCCGCGGTGATCTTCCTCATCCTGACGCCGGGGCTGGACAGCTTCCGGTTCAACCTCTTCGGCAAGTATCTCACCTATGCCTTGGTCGCCATCGGCCTCGTCCTCTGCTGGGGGCGGGGCATCCTCAGCCTCGGGCAGGTGGTGTTCTTCGGGCTATGACCTGGCCAGCTTCAGGATCTTCGTCTTCTGCCTGGGCGCGTCCTTTGCGGGCATCGGCGGCGCGATGTTCACCCTTCAGGTCGGCTACGCTGGTCGGCATCGTGCTCTCGATCGAGATGGTGATCTTCGCCGCCTTGGGGGGACGCCTGTCGATCCTGGGCGCGGTCTGTGGCACGCTTCTGGTCAACTGGGCCAAGACCACGCTTTCGGAAAGCTTCCCCGAGCTCTGGCTCCTGGGCCTCGGCGCGCTGTTCATCGCGGTCGTGATGTTCTTTCCGAACGGCCTTGCCGGGCTCTGGTCCGAACAGGTCATGGCGCGCCTGCGCAAGCTGTTCGCCGGTCGTGGGGCAGGGGCCAGCCCCCCCGCCGCGCCCGGCCCCGCCAATTCCGCGTCGGCCCCGGACAGCCCGGCGGCCAAGGCCGCAGCCGGGTGAGGTGATCCCATGTCAATTCATCAGACCAGTTTCGTTCTGTCGGTCGAGGATCTGACGGTCTCCTTCGACGGGTTCAAGGCGGTGGACGGGCTGACCTTCCATGTCGAACCCGACGAATGCCGGGTGATGATCGGGCCGAACGGCGCGGGCAAGACCGCCGCGCTCGACCTGATCTGCGGCCGGATCAGGGCCACCGGCGGGTCGGTCAGGTTCAAGG
>NZ_DSDD01000258.1:0-8889 GCF_011048875.1 Rhodovulum sp. | reverse complement strand
CAGACGCAAGAACCGTGCACCGGCCACGCGAAAGGGCCGGCCCAGGCGGAACGGCCCTTCGAATTTTCAGGCCTGTTTCCGAAGGCGACCGCGCCCTCAGCCGACCAGTTCGAGACCCGAGAAGAAATAGGCGATCTCGACCGCGGCGGTATCCTCGCCATCCGAGCCATGCACCGAGTTCTCGCCGATGGACAGCGCGAATTCCTTGCGGATCGTGCCCTCGGCCGCCTCGGCGGGGTTGGTCGCGCCCATCACTTCGCGATTCTTCGCGATTGCATTCTCGCCTTCCAGCACCTGCACGACGATCGGCTCGGAGGCCATGAACTCGCACAGTTCGTCATAGAAGGGGCGTTCCTTGTGGACGGCATAGAAAACGCCGGCCTGCGCCTTGGTCAGGTGGATGCGCTTCTGCGCGACGATGCGAAGGCCCGCGGCTTCGAGTTTGGCGTTGATCGCGCCGGTCAGGTTGCGGCGCGTCGCGTCGGGCTTGATGATCGAAAAGGTGCGCTGGATCGCCATGTCGGATGTCCTTGTGTACTGCGGCACCCCCGGGCGGGGGCATGGGAAAATTCGCGGTCCTGCTAGCATGGGGCCTTGGCGGAGAAAAGCCGCGATTGACGCCAAGGTGCGGCGCTGGCACTAGCCCGACATGCTGCGGATCGACGACATATCCTTTGCCATGGAGGGCCGCCCGCTGTTCGAGCGCGCCTCGGCGGTGATTCCCGATGGCCACAAGGTCGGGCTGGTGGGCCGCAACGGCGCGGGCAAGACCACGCTGTTCCGGTTGATCCGGGGCGAACTGGCGCTGGAATCGGGCGAGATCGCCCTGCCCGCCCGCGCCCGTATCGGATCGGTCGCGCAGGAGGTGCCGGGCTCCGGCGTCTCGCTGCTCGATACGGTGCTGGCCGCCGATACCGAACGCGCCGCGCTTCTGGCCGAGGCCGAGACCGCGACCGACCCCCACCGCATCGCCGAGATCCAGACCCGGCTGGCCGATATCGACGCCTGGTCGGCCGAGGCCCGCGCCTCGGCGATTCTCAAGGGGCTGGGCTTCACCGAAGCCGAACAGGCGATGCCCTGCTCGGCCTTTTCGGGCGGCTGGCGGATGCGGGTGGCGTTGGCGGGCGTGCTGTTCGCGCGCCCCGACCTGCTGCTGCTGGACGAGCCCACCAACTATCTCGACCTCGAAGGCGCGCTGTGGCTCGAATCCTACCTCGCGCGCTATCCCTACACGGTGATCCTGATCTCGCACGACCGGGGGCTTCTGAACCGGGCGGTCGGCCATATCCTGCATCTGGAGAATCGCAAGCTGACGCTTTACGCGGGCGGCTACGATGCCTTTGCCCGCGCCCGCGCCGCCGCCCGCGCCGCGCAGACCGCCGAAGCGAAGAAACAGGAACTGCGCCGCGCCCATCTTCAGGGATTCGTCGACCGTTTCCGCTACAAGGCATCCAAGGCCCGCCAGGCCCAGGCCCGGCTCAAGATGCTGGAACGGATGGACCCGATCGCCGCGCCCGAGGATGCCGTGCGGGCCGTCTTCACCTTTCCCGAACCGGAAGAACTGTCGCCCCCCATCGTCGCGCTGGAGGGCGCCGCGGTCGGCTATGACGGCAAGCCGGTCCTGTCGCGTCTCAGCCTGAGAATCGATCAGGACGACCGGATCGCGCTTCTGGGCCGGAACGGCGAGGGCAAATCGACCTTTTCCAAGCTGCTGGCAGGGAAACTCGATCTTCTTTCCGGGCAGATGACCAAGGCCGCCAAGCTGCGCGTCGGCTATTTCGCCCAGCATCAGGTGGATGAACTGCACCTCGACGAGACGCCGCTGGAGCACATCCGTCGCAAACGGCCCGAAGAGCCCCCGGCCAGGCTGCGCGCCCGGTTGGCCGGGTTCGGGCTTGGGGCCGATCAGGCCGGGACGGAGGTCGCGCGCCTGTCGGGCGGGCAGAAGGCACGGCTGTCGCTGTTGCTGGCCACGCTCGACGCGCCGCATCTGTTGATTCTCGACGAGCCCACCAACCACCTGGACATCGAAAGCCGCGAGGCATTGACCGAGGCGCTGAACGCCTATTCCGGCGCGGTGATCCTGGTCAGCCACGACATGCACCTTCTCGGCCTCGTGGCCGACCGGCTTTGGCTGGTCATGGACGGCCGCGTGACGCCCTATGACGAGGATCTCGAGGCCTATCGCCGGAAGCTGCTGTCGCAGGACACCCCGGACGGCCCGCAACCGGCAAGGCCCGCCGCGAAACCGGCCGCAAGGAAACCCTCGCGCGAAGCGATTCAGGCGGCGCGCGCCGAGGCGCGGAAATGCGAATCCCGCGTCAACACGCTGACCGAGATGCGCGAAAAGCTGACAAGGAAACTTGCCGACCCGGCCCTGTACGAGGCCAATCGCGAAGGCGAGCGACAGCTTTGGCAGGACAAGTTCGGCGAGGTGGAAGAGGCGCTGGAACGCGCCGAGGCGATGTGGATGGCCGCACTCGAAACGCTTGAGGATTCGGGGGGCTGAGGGGTGGAACCGACCTTCTACATCTCGGCCTTCGTCACGCTGTTCGTGGTGATCGACCCGATCGGTCTGGCGCCGTTCTTCGTGGCGCTGACGCAGGGCATGGCCGCGCGCGAGCGGCGTGCCATCGCTTCTCGTGCCGCCGTCATCGCCATCGGCCTGCTGACCCTGTTCGGAATCTTCGGCGAGCAGGTGCTGGGCTTTGTCGGGATCTCAATGCCCGCCTTCCGCATCGCGGGCGGGATCCTTCTGTTCCTCACCGCCCTCGACATGCTGTTCGAACGGCGCAGCAAGCGGCGCGAGGATCAGGCCCATGACGACCGGCCGGACCCGTCGGTCTTTCCGCTGGCCACGCCGCTGATTGCAGGACCCGGTGCAATGGCGACGATGATCCTGCTGATCGGTACGGTCGGGCGCGAGCCGGTGGCCATGATCCTGATCCATCTGGTGATGCTGGCGGTGATCGGGGTGGTGCTGCTGATGTTCCTGGCCGCCGGGCTGATCGAACGCGCGCTGGGGCGGACCGGGATCAACGTGGTCACGCGGCTTCTGGGGATGCTGCTGGCGGCGCTGTCGGTGCAGTTCGTGCTGGACGGGCTGCGCGATTTCGGGCTTGCGCCGGTCTGACACCCTCGCGATTCCGGGGCCGGTCCCTATATCCGGAAAGGAACCAGAAAGGATGGCCATGGACGGCGACAGCCTTGCAAGACTGCTTTACCTGGTGCTGCTCGGCTCGGCGATTGCCGGGTATTTCTTCGTCGCGAACCGCCACCGCCTGGGCCAGGTCGCGCAACAGGCGGCGATCTGGGGACTGATCTTCGTGGGCGTGATCGCGGGGTTCGGGCTGTGGTCGGACATCCGCCGCGACGTGGCCCCGCGCCAGGAGGTGTTTGCCGACCAGGCCCGCGTCGAGGTGCCCCGCGCGCCGGACAGGCATTACTACCTGACGGTGCAGATCAACGGCACACCCGTGCGATTCGTGGTCGATACCGGCGCGACGCAGATGGTCCTGACCCGGCGCGACGCGCAGCGGGTGGGGCTAAACCCCGATGCGCTGGACTATATCGCCGAGGCGCACACGGCGAACGGTGTGGTGCGCACCGCGCCGGTGCGGCTGGATGTGGTGGAACTGGGACCGATCGAGGATCGCGGCGTCCGCGCCTTCGTCAATTCGGGCGAGATGCGGGAATCGCTGCTGGGGATGGGCTATCTCAACCGCTTCGCAAAGATCGAGCTTGTGCGCGACCGGATGATCCTGACCCGCTGAAGGCGTTCAGCCCCCGCTGTCGCGCCGGATCTCCCACCGCCCCGAGTCCTCGGACCAGTATTGCGCGCGCAGTCCTGCCCCGGTCAGTGACCGCCATTGCCCGCGTGCCCCCTCGACCGCCACAGGATCGTTGCCGTCAAACAGGATGCAGACCCGTTCCATCGCAGCGGCCTCTTGCGGCGAGACCTGCGCGCCGTCCACAGCCATCAGGCAGACAGCCCCGTTCGGGATGTCGGCGCCCGTGGTCAGCAGAACCGGCTGATCGGCGTCGAACTCGCCCCCCGCCTGGCCGTGCGGCAAGAACCCGTCGCCCTGCCACAACCGCTCGTCCAGCCAATCAAGACGCCCGGCATCGCCCCCACGCACCACGACACGCCAGCCCTGCGCCAGGGCCTTGTCCAGAAGGGCGGGCAGCGTCGCCTCCATCGGGCGGCGGGTGAGGTGATAGAACATCGCGATGCCCATGACCCGATGAAAGACCGGCCCGGGCAACCGATTGCAAGCGGGAATCGCACGGGGCGCATCCCGCACTGGCCAGACAAATTCAAATCTGTCTATGCTTGCGTCAAAAGGGAGGAGAAAACCATGATCCGCGAGGCACTACTCTGCGCCCTGCTGGCAGCACCCGCCTTCGCCAGCGAGGACATCCCCGACAAGTACCCGCAGTCGGTGCTCTATTCGAAGCCCGTAGAAGTGATCCCCAATGTCTTCTCGGCCATCGGCGCCACCGCCCCGCCGACCTATGAAAACGCGGGACACAACAACAACCTGTCCTTCCTCGTCACCGGCGACGGGGTGATCGTCGTCAACGGGGGCGCCAACGCGAAACTCGCCGAGGCGCTGCATGCCGAGATCAGGGCCGTCACGGACCAGCCCGTGCGCCTGGTCATCAACGAGAACGGCCAGGGCCATGCGATGCTGGGCAACAGCTACTGGGCGGCGCAAGGCGTCGACATCGTGGCTCATGTCGAGGCAAAGAAGGTGTTCGAGGACAATTCCTTCCAGATCCTCGAAGGCATGAAGCGTTACGCCCTCGAAAACGCGGAAGGCACCGAAGCGGTCGGCCCCAACATCACCTTCGAGGATCGCTATGACATAGAAATGGGCGACATGCGCATCGAGGTTCTCTATCTCGGCCCCGCCCATTCCGAGGGCGACGTCTCGGTCTGGTTGCCCGACGAACGGCTGGTGATCGCAGGCGACATTGCGTTCCACGAGCGCATGCCGCCAATTTTTGCCGAGACCTGCACAAGCTGCTGGATCGAGACTTGGGATACCGCCTTCGAACCCCTGGGCGCGCTTTACGTTATCCCCGGGCACGGCCATCCCACCAACATGGCCCAGGTCCGCCGCTATACCCGCGATTATCTGGTCTATCTGCGCGAGCGGATCGCCGAGCATATCGATTCTGGCGGAACACTCGACGATGCCTATTATGTCAACCAGAGCCCGTTTGCGCATCTCGACACGTTCGAGGAACTGGCGACAAAGAATGCAGGCATTGTCTACACGGAAATGGAGTTCGAATGATGGCCGTCTCGACCCCCCTCTGCAATTTCGGCTGGAAAGCTCCCGCTTTCTCGCTGCCCGGCACCGACGGGCGGACCTGGACGCTGGAGGATGTGCGCGGCCCCAAGGGCACGCTGATCATGTTCATCTGCAATCACTGCCCCTATGTGATCGCGGTGCGCGACCGGATCATCCGCGATGCGCGCGACCTACAGACACTCGGGATCGGGGTGGCCGCGATCTCGTCGAACGACGCCGCCGCCTATCCCGACGACAGCTTCGAGAACATGCAGCGGCTTGCGCAGGAACTGGCGCTTCCGTTTCCGTATCTCTATGACGAGGATCAGTCGGTCGCAAAGGCGTATGACGCCGTCTGCACCCCGGATTTCTTCGGCTTCGATGCCGAGCAGGGGCTGCAATATCGCGGGCGGCTGGATGCCTCGCGCAAGGAGGCGGGTCCGCCGGATCTGCGCCGCGACCTTTACGAGGCGATGAAACAGGTGGCCGAGACCGGCCAGGGACCGACAGAGCAGATCCCGTCGATGGGCTGTTCGATCAAATGGAAGGACGCCGCGTGAAGGCCATCATCTTCGACCTCGACGGAACGCTGATCGACAGCGCGCCCGACATCCACGCCGCCGTGAACCGGACGCTGGCCGAAACCGGCGATGGCGAGTTGCCGCTGGACACCATCCGCGGCTTCATCGGCAATGGCGTGCCCGTGCTGATCGAGCGGGTGATCGCGGCGCGCGAGCTGGACCCGGCGCGGCAGGCGGCGATGGTGGAAACCTTCATGCGCCATTACGAGGCCGACCCGGCCACGCTGACCACGCTGTTTCCCGGCGTGAAGGACGCGGTCGAACAGTTCCGCGACGAGGGTTGGGCGATGGGGGTCTGCACCAACAAGCCCGAGGCCGTCTCGCGCGCGATTCTCGACCGGCTGGGGATCGGTCCCTATTTCGGCACGGTGGTCGGCGGCGATACGCTGGACGTGAAGAAACCCGACCCCGCTGTGGCGCTGGCCGTCAAGGAACGGCTGGGCGCGACGGTCGCGGTATATGTCGGCGACAGCGAGATCGACGCGGAATGTGCCCGGAAGGCGGGGATGCGCTTTGCCCTGTTCACCGAGGGCTATCACCGCGCCGAGGATGTGGACGACATCCCGCAGGATGCGCGGTTCTCGGATTTCGACGTTGCGGTGGCCATCGTCGCCCGCCTGGCCGACGATTTGCGATGAACCTGCGGGCGCTGATCTTCGACGTTGACGGAACGCTTGCCGAAACCGAAGAGGCGCATCGGCGCGCGTTCAACGACAGCTTCGCGGCCTTGGGCCTTGACTGGTCTTGGGACCGCGAGGCGTATCGCCGCCTGCTGCGCACCACCGGCGGCAAGGAACGGATGCGCGCCTTTCAGGCCGATCTGCCCGACGGGGCGCCGCGGCTGACTGACGACCAGATTGCGCAATTGCACCGCGAAAAGACCGCCCGCTATGGCCAGTTCCTCGCCGCGGGCGATCTGGACCTGCGCCCCGGCGTGGCCGACCTGATCGCGACGGCGCGGGATTCAGGGCTGCTTCTGGCGGTTGCGACGACCACGAACCTGCCCAATGTCGAGGCGCTGGCGCGCTGTTGCTGGGGCCGGGAGGCCACAGAAATTTTCGACGTGATCGCCGCGGGCGACGACGTGGCGGCCAAGAAACCCGCGCCCGACGTGTTCGAACTGGCCCTTGCGCGGCTGGGCATCGGCCCCGATGCCTGCCTCGCCTTCGAGGACAGCCGCAACGGGTTGCTCTCGGCCATGGGCGCGGGGCTGCCGGTGATCGTCACCCCCAGCGCCTATACCGACCACGAGGACTTCACCGGCGCGGCGCATGTCCTGCCCACGCTCGAGCGCGCACATTGGCCCGCCCCGCTGGCCGCCATCGCGGGCTGAGGGCTCAGCGCAGCGACAGGAACCGCTTGCCCGTCCTGAGGCGCATCCCCGATTTCCGGCGCGAGATCATCGGGAAATAGAAGAACGACGATAACGGCGTCGGCCAGTCTGTGTTCAGCCGCGTTGTCGACGCCTTGCGCGATACCATCGGCAGGCCGAAGAAATCCGAGAACGGCGTGGCGCTGTTCCGGTCCAGGTGCCAGGTGTAATCGCTCATCACATAGTCGAAGGAGGCCACGCTCTTGATGAAGGTGGAGTCCTGCTTGCCTGCCATGGGGTTTCCTTTCGTCCGAACCCTGCCCGACCAGGGATCACACTACCGCAGCGTGCGCCCTGCCGAAAGATGCAGGATCCGCACGGGCTCAGGCCGCGGGCAGCCGCGCCTCGACCATGCCCACGAACCAGGACGACCCGAACGGGATCGCAGCATCCGAGAACTCGTATTCGGGGTGATGCACCATCGCCGTGTCGCCATTGCCGACAAAGATATAGGCGCCGGGCCGTGCGTTCAGCATGTAGCTGAAATCCTCGCCCCCCATCATCGGCGCCACGTCGCGCTGCACCCGGCCCGAGACGCCCTCGGCCACCTCAGCGGCGAACCCGGTCTGGTCAGGGGCATTGTCGGTCACGGGATAACCGCGCCGCCAGGAAATGTCGGCCCGCGCGCCGAAGGCGGCCGCCGTATGCTCGACGATCCGGCGGAACTGCGCCTCGGCCCGGTCGCGCACGGCCTCGTCCAGGGTCCGCACCGTCCCGCGCAGCCGCACATGCTGGGAGATCACGTTGCTGGCCTTGCTGTCGGTCTCGACGGTGCAGACCGAGACGACGACCTGTTTAAGCGGGTCGATGCCACGCGAGGCGATGGATTGCAGCGCCACGACGATCTGGCTGGCCACCAGCACCGTGTCGATACATTCATGCGGCTTGGCGGCATGCCCGCCCTTGCCGGTAACGGCGATCTCGAAATCGTCGGTCGCGGCCATGATCGGCCCGGTGCGGATCGCGAACTCGCCCACCGGGAGGCCGGGCATGTTGTGCATGCCGTAGACCTCGTGGATGCCGAACCGCTCCATCAACCCGTCCTCGACCATCGCCTTGCCGCCCGCGCCGCCCTCCTCGGCGGGCTGGAAGATCACCACCGCAGTCCCGTCGAAATTGCGCGTCTCGGCCAGGTATTTCGCCGCCCCCAACAGCATCGCGGTATGCCCGTCATGGCCGCAGGCATGCATCTTGCCGGGATGTTTCGAGGCATGGGGCAGCCCCGTCGCCTCGATGATGGGCAGCGCATCCATGTCCGCGCGCAGCCCGATCGCCCGCCCCCTTCTGTCGCTGCGCCCCCGGATCACGCCCACCACGCCCGAGCGGCCGATCGCCTCCACCACCTCGTCGCAGCCGAATTCGCGCAGCTTGGCGGCCACCAGTCCAGAGGTGCGCGGCAGGTCGTACATCAGTTCGGGATGGGCATGGATGTCGCGCCGCCATCCGGCGATCTCGTCCTGCAATTCGGCGAGGCGGTTCTTGACGGGCATCTGGCTCTCCCGAGGGCGCGGCGTTTCCGGCATCACGGGCGACAAGGTGAGCCGTGCTCCGCCCAAGGTCAAGCCGGACCGCGTTCCGGGCACCCGATGAAATAAGAACGCCCGAGCCGCCCCCGCCCCCCGCGCCGCACCACGGT
>NZ_DSDD01000179.1:0-8913 GCF_011048875.1 Rhodovulum sp. | reverse complement strand
CGCAACATTAGGAAAAACCGCCCCGAACGGGCAAGCGAAAGGGAAGCGCCATGACTGGCTATGACGACCGCGACGGCTGTATCTGGATGGATGGCAAACTGGTGCCCTGGCGCGAGGCCAATGTGCACCTGCTGACCCATGCGCTGCATTATGCCTCGTCGGTCTTCGAGGGCGAGCGTGCCTATGGCGGCCGGATCTTCAAGTCGCGCGAGCATTCCGAGCGGCTGAGGACCTCGGCCAACCTGATCGACTTCGAGATCCCCTACAGCGTCGACGAGATCGAGGCGGCCAAGGCGCAGGTGATGCAGGCCAACGGCATGACGGACGCCTATGTGCGCGCGCTTGCCTGGCGCGGCGCGGGCGAGGATATGGGCGTCGCCTCGCGCCGCAACCCGGTGCGCATGGCGGTCGCGGCCTGGGAATGGGGCGCCTATTACGGCGATGCCAAGATGAAGGGCGCCAAGCTCGACATCTCGAAATGGAGGCGCCCCAGCCCTGAGACCGCGCCCAGCCAGGCCAAGGCCGCCGGCCTTTACATGATCTGCACCATGTCCAAGCACGCGGCCGAGGCCAAGGGCTGTTCGGATGCGATGATGTTCGACTATCGCGGCTATGTCGCCGAGGCGACCGGGGCCAATATCTTCTTCGTCAGGGATGGCGAGGTGCACACGCCGAAACCGGACTGCTTCCTGAACGGCATCACGCGGCAGACCGTGATCGGGATGCTGCATGACCGCCGGATCAAGGTCCATGAGCGCCATATCATGCCCGAGGAGCTTGAAGGCTTCCAGCAATGCTGGCTGACCGGGACGGCCGCCGAGGTGACGCCGGTGGGTCAGATCGGCGATTACAATTTCGAGGTCGGCGCGCTGGCCCGCGAGATGGTCGACGCCTACGAGAAACTCGTCCGCACCTGAGCGCGCGGGCGACGGACCGAATGCGGGCCGGTCCCCGTCCGGGGCCGGCCCGGCATCAGGGCCGCCGCCCCTCGCACATCGCCTTGATCGCCGCGCGATGCGCAGGCGTCGCGGCCAGCGGGGCCTGCACCAGGTCGTCCACCGCGGCCATCAGACCGTCCTGCGGCACCAGCCGGTCGACCAGCCCGAAGGCCAGCGCCTCGTCGGCGCCGACCCTTGCCCCGCCCATCAGGATCAGCTTGGCCCGCGCCGGGCCGACCAGCGCCGCCAGCCGCCCGGGATCGGACGGTTGCGGCAGGAAGCCCAGTTTCATCACCGGATAGAAGAACTTTGCCTCGGGCACGGCCAGCCGCAGATCGCAGGCCAGTGCCATGCCGAAGGCGCCGCCCGCCAGCGTGCCGTTCAGCGCCGCCACCGTCAGCGCATCCAGCGCCGCGATCCGGCCCGAGACGCTTTCCCAGACCGGATCGGTGGCAAGTCCCGCCTTCGCCTCGTCCAGATCGGCGCCCGCGCTGAACACCTTGCCCGCGCCGGTGATGACCAGCGCCGCGATGCCCGCGCCCGCCGCGTCGGACAGGATGTTGTCCAGGTCGCACAGCATCGCGAGGGTCAGCGAATTGGCCTTGTCGGGCCGGTTCAGGGTCACGACCCAGCGCGCGCCGTCCTTGTCCAGCCCGATCACGAGGGCAGCCCCGCGCGGCGGCGGATGGCGCGTTCGCGCAGCGACACCTCCTGGCCCAGGAACTCGTCGGCATCCGCGCTGCACATCCAGACCAGTGCGCGGGCGGGCCAGGCGGGGGGGACATGCTCGGCCCAGTCCAGACGGCTGGCCGGGTTCACGCCGCTGTCGCGGATCGTCTGCTGCATGTCGGTCGCGACCGTGCCGGGCGACAGGCTGATCGCCCGGATGCCCTGTGCGCGGCCTTCGAGATCGGCGCAGCGGGTCAGCATCGCGGCCCCGGCCTTGGCGGTGCAATAGGCGCTCCAGCCCTCCATCGCGTTATGGGCCGCACCCGAGCCGATGGTCAGGATCGTGCCGCCGCCTGCTGCCGCCATCACCGGCATCGCCGCGCGAAAGCCGTGGAAGACGCCCTTGAGGTTGGTGTCGATTGCCGCCGCCCATTCGCCGGGATCGGCATCCTGCAAGCGCGCGATGGGCTCGATCACGGCGGCGTTGTTCACCAGGATGTCGATCTGCCCGAAGGCCCGGACCGTGGCGCGCACCGCGTCCGCGACCTGTGCGAAATCGGCCACGTCGCAGGGCAGGGCGATCGCCCCGCTGCCGATCTCGCGCGCGATGCTGGCAATCGCCTGTTCGCTGCGCGCGGCCAGCGCCACCCTGGCCCCGGCTTCGGCAAAGGCGCGTGCGGCGGCGGCGCCGATGCCGCGGCTGGCCCCTGTGATCAGGACGCTTCTGCCCGACAATTCACCCATGACACCCCTCCTCGCCGACACAATTCCGTGTGCCATGTCCTAGCCCAGCCTCTGGTGGCAGACCAGAGCAACGTGGCGTTGACTCCCCCCGGCCCAGCACCGACATTCAGGCCTGACATCCTGCGATGAAAGGGAACACATGCTGCTGCGCATCTCGGCCTCTGCCGGGGCTATCGTCGCCGTGCTGGCCATCGCCGCGCCGGCATCGGCCGATCTGACCGCCGCCGAGGTCTGGGCCTCGTGGAAGGCGCTGGCCGAGAGGTCGGGCCAGACCATTTCCGGCAGCGAAACGAAGTCGGGCGACACCCTGACCGTCCGCGACGTGACCATCGCGATGGAAGCCCCCAGCGGCTCGGCCTCGGGTGCTATGGGCGACATCGCCTTTACCGAGAATCGCGACGGGTCGGTGTCGATCCGCCTTGCGCCGGAATACCCGCTGGTCGTGTCAACGACTTCCGAGGCGGGCGAGCGCGTCGAGATGAAGATGACGCTGCGCCAGCGCGACCTGAGCATGACCGCCCGCGGCAATGCCGGTGCCATCGCCTATGATTTCGCCGCGCCAGAGGCGTCCTTTGCCCTCGACCAGATGCTCGTCGATGGCGAGCCGATGGACATGGCGATGGAGATGTCGGCGCGGGGGATTTCCGGCGGCTACACGATGGCCGAGGGCGCGACCGGGCGGATCGACGGCACCCTGAACGCCACCACCGCGCGGCTGGACATGAATGCGACCAATCCCGAGGACGGGTCGCGTTTCAAACTGGGCGGCGAGATGACCGATATGGTCGTGTCCTCGTCCAGCACGGTTCCGGCGGGCATGCAGACCACGGACCTGGGGGCGATGCTGGCCGCGGGATTTGCCTCGACCGGCAAGATCGCCCATGGCGGCACGGCCTATGCAATGGACATGACGCAGGCGGGCGAAAGCACGAATGTCGCGGCAACCCTTGGGCCCGGGACGCTGGATTTCGCGCTGGCCGATGGCGGCATGCTGTATGACGTGCGCTCGACCAGGGGGCAGATCGGGATTTCCGGCTCGGCGCTGCCGCTGCCGCGGATCGACCTTGCCTTAGACGACAGCGCGTTCAGCTTTCGCATGCCCATGGTCCGGAGCGCGGCGCCCTCCGATTTCGGGCTGCTGACCCGGATTGCCGGGCTGACGATCAGCGATGGCATCTGGGCCATGTTCGACCCCTCGGGCCAGTTGCCGCGCGATCCGGCGACGCTGGTGATCGACCTTTCGGGCAAGGTGCGGCTGCTGTCCGACCTGACCAATCCGGCGGTCGCCCAGTCGTCAGAGGCGCCCGCCGAACTGCACGAGCTGAACGTCAAGGGCCTGAAGCTCAGCCTTGCCGGGGCCGAACTGACCGGCAACGGGGCCTTCGTCTTCGACAATTCCGACAAGGTGACCTTTGACGGGATGCCCCGGCCCACCGGCCGGATCGGGCTGCGTCTTGACGGGGGGAACACGCTGCTTGACCGGCTGGTGGCGATGGGGCTGGTTCCGGCGGATCAGGCGATGGGCATGCGGATGATGCTGGGCATGTTCGCCCGGCCCACCGGCGAGGGCGACACGCTGAGCTCGCAGATCGAGGTCACGCCGGACGGCCGGGTGGTGGCGAACGGGCAGCGGCTGCGCTGAGCGCGGCCGCCGACCCCTCGCGCAGGGTTGCGCGGGGGGCGCGGGCGGCCTACCTGAACGCCAGTTCCATCGCCGGAGGCCCGATGCCCGACACAATCGAAACGCTGACCGCCGCGCTGCTGGATGCCGCGATCAAGGCCGGTGCCGACGCGGCGGATGCGCTGGCGGTTGCAGAGGCATCGCTGTCCATCGACGTGCGCGGCGGGCGGCTGGAACAGGCCGAGCGCGCCGAAAGCACCGAGATCGGGCTGCGCGTGCTGATCGGGCGGCGGCAGGCCTGTGTTTCCGCGTCGGACACGCGGCCCGCGACGCTGGCCGAGATGGCCGAACGCGCCGTCGCCATGGCGCGCGAGGCGCCCGAGGATCCGACCGTGGGGCTGGCCGATCCCGGCCAGATCGCCCGCGAACTCGACATCGCCGCGCTGGAACTGGCCGATCCCGCGCCCGAGCCCGAACCCGCCATGCTGGAGGAGGATGCGCGCCGGGCCGAGGCGGCCGCGCGGGCCGTCCCCGGCATCACCCAGATCGAATCGGCGGGCGCGGGCTATGACCGGCAGCGGCTGTTCCTTGCCGCGACGAACGGCTTTGCGGGCGGCTATGAGCGGACCATCCGCTCGACATCCTGCGTGGCGATCTGCGGCGAGGGCACGGGCATGGAACGCGACTGGTGCCACGAGGCGCGTGTCTTCCAGGCCGATCTGCCCGGCCCCGAGGAAATCGGCCGCATCGCCGGGGAACGCACCATCGAACGCGCCGCGCCCCGCCGGCCGAAGACCGGCGCCTATCCGGTGCTGTTCGACGAGCGGGTGGCATCCTCGCTGATCGGGCATCTGCTGTCGGCGATCAACGGCACCGCCATCGTGCGCGGCGCCTCCTGGGCGCGGGATCTGTTGGGGCAGGCGGTGCTGCCCGCGGGGCTGTCGCTGATCGCCGAACCGCACCGGCCGCGCATCGCAGGCTCGCGCCCCTTCGATGGCGAGGGGCTGGCGACCGCGCGGCGCGCGCTGGTCGCGGACGGGGTGCTGGCGGGGTGGGTGCTGGATCTGGGCACGGCGCGCAAGCTGGGGCTGGAGAGCACCGCGAATGCCGCGCGCGGCGTCTCTTCGCCGCCGTCGCCGTCCTCGGGCAATGTCACGCTGACGCCGGGCACGCGCTCGCGCGACGACCTGATCGCCGAGATGGGCACCGGGCTTGTGGTGACCTCGATGATCGGCAGCACGATCAACCCGACCACGGGCGACTATTCCCGGGGCGCTGCGGGCTTCTGGGTCGAGAACGGACAGATCGCCTGGCCGGTCAACGAATGCACCATCGCCGGCAGCCTGCCCGACATGCTGCGCCGGATCGTTCCGGCGAATGACGCCCGGGATCACAAGTCGCATCGGGTGCCGAGCCTGCTGGTCGAGGGGCTGACGCTTGCCGGCGACTGACCTTGCGCTGCTGATCGAGGCGGCCAAGGCCGCCGGGAGGATCGCCGAGCGCCACTGGAGACGCAAGCTGCGCGTCTGGGACAAGCCCGGCCATCAGGGTCCCGTGACCGAGGCCGATCTGGAAATCGACGCCATGCTGCGCGAGCGGCTGATGGCGGCGCGGCCGGGCTATGGCTGGCTGTCCGAGGAAACCGAGGACGGCCCCGCGCGGCTGGGCGCCGAGCGCGTCTTCGTCGTCGATCCGCTGGACGGCACCCGGGCCTTTCTGGAAGGCGACAAGTCCTTTGCCCATGCGCTGGCGGTGACCGCGGCGGGGCGGGTGGTGGCCGCTGCGGTCTATCTGCCGATGCTGGACAAGCTTTACGCCGCAACCGCCGGGGGCGGGGCCACGCTGAACGGCGTGCCGATCCGGGCCAGCGGGCGGGCGCTGCTGGATGGCGCGGCGGTGCTGACCGCGCGGCCCGCGCTGGACCCCTGTCACTGGGCGGGACCGCCGCCACGGTTGCGCCGGTCGCTGCGCGCCTCGCTGGCCTATCGGCTGTGCCTGGTGGCCGAGGGGCGGTTCGACGCGATGCTGACGCTGCGGGACAGCTGGGACTGGGACACCGCGGCGGGCAGCCTGATCGCCACCGAGGCGGGCGCGCGGGTGACCGATCGTGCAGGCGCCGCGCTGGCCTTCAACACCGAGATCCCGATCTCGCGCGGGGTGATCGCCGCGCCGCCGCCGCTGCATGACGAGGTAATCGCGCGGCTGGCCTGAGCCCCGATGCGCCCTTTCGCGGCTCCCTTGCTTGGTCTAGAGTGCGGCTGACGGCAAGGCAGAACCCAAGGGGGATGACGATGACCCAGCGCCTGCATCTGGTCTTTGGCGGCGAACTGGTCGATCCCGGCCGGACGGTGTTCCGCAACACCGACGACATTCACATCGTCGGCATGTTCCCCGATTATGCCAGCGCCCACGCGGCCTGGAAGGCCGAGGCCCAGCGCACCGTGGACAATGCCCATATGCGCTATTTCATCGCCCACATTCATCGCCTGCGCGACGAAGAGGCCGAGGCCGGGCCGACCGAGGAACTCGGGACCTGAAAGTGGCGCGGATGGCGGGCGGGGGGCAGGATCCGGGGACGCGGCCCGATGGCCCGGTGGTCTGGCTGCATGCGCCGCCACCTGCGGAACGGCCTGCCGCCGCCGAACTGATCCGCATGCTGAACTCCGAACGTCCGGATCTTGCGGTCCTGGTGACCGGCGAGGATGGCCTGCCTGACTGGACCGGCGGGCTACTTCGCCCGGGCGCGCTGCATCTTGCCGTCGCTCCGCGCGACAGCCAGCGCGCCGCGGCCGAGTTCGTGGCGGACTGGCGGCCGGATATCGCCGTCTTCTACCCCCAGACCCTGCCGATGGCCGCCTTGGCCCAAGCCCATGCCCGCGGCGCTGCGCTGTTCCTGATTGCCCGCGACCTGCCGGAAAACTGGCGCGGCCGCTGGCGGCTGGGTGGCGGTGTGACGCGGCGGATGCTGCGCCGTTTTGATCGCATCTATGCACAAAGCCGGGCCTGTGCCGATCAGTTGCGCGCGCTGGGCGCACCGTCGGTCCAGCTGATCCCCTGCGGTCCGCTGTCCGAGGGCAGTGCGGTGCTGCGCTGCAGCGAAACCGAACGCGAGGTCCTGGCCCGGATGATGGGGGCGCGCCCCGCCTGGCTGGCCGCCTGCATCCGGCCCGAGGAAGAGGCGGTCGTCGTCGCGGCCCATTCCCGCGCGATCCGGCAGGCGCACCGGCTGTTGCTGCTGCTCGTGCCGGACGATCCCGCAAGGGGACCGGCGCTGGCCGGGCGGCTGCGGGGCGAGGGGTGGGAGGTATCGCTGCGCTCCGAGGACGAGGAGCCCGAGACCGAAACGCAGATCTATGTCGCCGATACCGAGGGCGAGCTGGGGCTCTGGCTGCGGCTTGCGCCGCTGACCTTCATCGGCGGCACGCTGGCGGGGGCACCCGGCCCCGATCCCTACCATGCCGCGGCGCTGGGCTCGGCCATCGTGCATGGCCCGGCCACTGACGCGCACGCGACGCATTACCGCTGGCTTTCCGGGGCCAGGGCCGCGCGGCTGGTGCGGGACGAGCAGAGTCTCGCCGATGCGGTGGCCGATCTTCTGTCGCCCGACCGCGCCGCCGAGATGGCCCGCGCCGCCTGGGAGGTCTCGACCGAGGGGTCGGCGGCGACCGAGCGCGTGATGCGCCGGATGATCGAGGCGCTTGCCCTGGCGGAGGCAGGCTGATGCGGCCGCCGGGTTTCTGGTTCAACCCGCCCGAGAGGCCGGGGATTGCGGCCCGTGCGCTGGCACCGCTGGGCGCGCTTTACGCGCTGGGCACGGCGCGGCGGCTGCGGCGCGGGTTGCCCGAACGGGTCGGTGTGCCGGTGATCTGCGTGGGCAACATCAATGCGGGCGGCACCGGCAAGACGCCCACGGTGATCGCGCTGGTGCAGCGGCTGGCGGCGCGCGGGGTGGCGGCGCATGTGGTCAGCCGCGGCCATGGCGGGCGGCTGGAAGGCCCGGTCAGGGTCGAGGAACGCGGTCACAGCGCCGCGGAGGTCGGTGACGAGCCGCTCTTGCTGGCGGCCTTTGCGCCGGTCTGGGTCGCGCGGGACCGGGCTGCGGGCGCGCGCGCGGCGGTGGTGGCCGGGGCGCAGGCGATCGTGATGGATGACGGGTTCCAGAACCCGGCGCTGGCCAAGGACCTGTCCATAGTCGTGGTCGATGCCGCCAAGGGGTTCGGCAACGGGCGGGTGATCCCCGCGGGACCGCTGCGCGAGCCGGTGACCGCGGGTCTTGCGCGCGCCGATCTGGTGCTGTCGATCGGCCCGGCCCCGGCCCAGCGCCATTTCGCGTCCGTCTGGGGCCAGCGGTTGGCCGTGCCCCATCTGACCGGCGCGCTGCGACCGCTGGAAACCGGCATGGACTGGGCGGGGCTGCGCGTGCTGGCCTTTGCCGGCATCGGCCATCCCGAGAAGTTCTTTGCCACGGTCGAGGCGCTGGGCGCGCGGCTGATGCGGGCCGAGGCGCTGGAGGATCACCAGCCGTTGACGCCCGCGCTGATGACAAGGCTGGAAACCGAGGCAAGGCTGATCGGGGCGCAACTGGTGACCACGGAAAAGGACGCGGTGCGTCTGCCGTCCGGGTTCCGGCAGAAGGTGCTGACCGTTCCGGTGCGGCTGGACATCGCGGATTGGGCCGGGATGGAGACGGCGTTCAATCAGCTGGGGCTTGGCGGCGGCTGAGTTCCTGCCGGATCGCCGCGCCATCCGCGTCCAGTTTCGGCGCGGCGCGGTCCAGTGCCAGTTCCGCATCGGAAAACACGATGGGCGTGCGCAGAGCGGGCACCCCGTCGCGCGGGGCCACCAGCCCGCGGTGAAGGATCTGCGGATCGGCGAAAACCTGGGCCATGTCGTTGATCGGCCCGGCGGGCACGCCTTCGCCCTCGCAGGCGGCCAGAAGAT
>NZ_DSDD01000328.1:0-9011 GCF_011048875.1 Rhodovulum sp. | reverse complement strand
TGGTCGTGAACTACGACCTCGGTGGCGGCGCGGTGATCCAGGCCGGCTACGGCAACGGCGAAAGCATTGAGAGCTGGTCGTTCGGCGTGGCGATGTCGTTCTAAGCCTTACCGGCTTGTCGATAGGGGAAGAGCGGGCCTTGTGCCCGCTCTTCTTCGTTGCGGGACACGGGTTCGACAAGTGCCGCCGCGCATGCTAGGTCCGGCACCGAAGTCTTGTGACCCGGTGCCATGCAGCCCCCCGATCCCGCCCAGATCGCCCGTCTTTACCGCGAGGCCCTTGCCCGGCTGGCCGCAGGCGACCTTGACGGCGCCGAGGCGCGGCTGCGTGACGTGCTGGCCGCCCGCCCGCGTCAGGCCGAGGCGCTGTTCCAGATGGGCCGGATCGCCATGACCCGCGGCGCCCCGAAACGCGCCGCCCGGCATTTCGAACGCGCCGCCGAGGCCCAACCGGCCGAACCCGCGATCTGGCTGGCCTGGGCGCAGGCGCTGGCCGCGCTGGCCGACCGCACCCGCATCCGCAGCTTTCAGCGCAAGGCCAGGGCGGCAAGGCTGCCCGCCCCGGTCCTTGCCCGCCTGCAAGAGGCGTTGGCGCCCCCGGCAACGTCCCCGGCCCAGACGCTCGATGCGCTGCGCCGCGCCGCACAGGCCCGGCCCGACGCGGCCGAACCGCAGATCCGGCTGGGTCAGGCCCTGCTGCGCGCCAGGGATTTCGCCGCCGCTGCCGACGCCTTTGGCCGGGCCATCGCGCTGGGCGACAACCGCGCCGAAACCCACACCGCGCATGCCCGCGCGCTGGACGGATCGGGCCAGACCGAGGCCGCGCTGGCCGCCCATGACCGCGCCGTTTCCGCCGCCCCCGACCGCCCCGAAACCCATGGCCGCCGCGCGATCCTGCTGCAACAGATGGGCCGCTTCGACGAGGCCGATGCAGGCTTTCGCCGCGCAATCGCGCTGGCCCCCCGGGATGGCGAGCCCTACCGGCTGATGGTCAAGGGCCGCAAGCTGGCCGCCGACGATCCGCTGATCGCCGAGATGGAAACGCTCTGGTCCGCGCCGGATCTGGGCGATCACAGCCGGATGAACCTGGGCTTTGCACTTGCCAAGGCGATGGAGGACATCCGCCGCGACGACCGCATCTTTGGCTATCTGCACAAGGCCAACGCGCTGATGCGCAAGCTTTACCCCTATGACATCGCCGAGCGCCGCGCCGAGATCGACGCGGTGAGGACCGCCTTTGCCGAGACCGATTTCACTGCCCGCCGCGTGCCGGGCACCTCCGGTTACGCCCCGGTCTTCGTCACCGGCATGCCGCGATCGGGCACGACGCTGGTGGAACAGATCATCGCCAGCCATTCGCGCGTGACCGGCGGCGGCGAGCTGGGCTTCGTCATGCCCGAGGCGATGCGGCTGATGTCGGACGGGGCGGGCGGGCTGCGGCCCGTTTCGGCGCTGTCGGACGAGGAAATCGCCGGGTTCGGCCATGCCATCGAGGCGCATTTCCGCATGCGCCTGCCGGGTGCCGACATCGTCACCGACAAGTCGATCCAGACCTATATGGTCGCCGGTCTGGTGCAGCTGGCGCTGCCCAATGCGCGTATCGTGGTGGTGCATCGCGACCCGCGCGACACCTGCCTGTCGATCTACAAGAACATCTTTGCCGAGGGCACGCATCGCTATGCCTATGACCTGCGCGACCTCGGCCTTTACACCCGGATGTTTCTGGAACTGGTCGATTTCTGGCGCGAAAGGCTGCCCGGCGGCTTTCACGAGATCCGCTACGAAGACCTGATCGCCGATCCCGAGCCCCAGGCCCGCGCCCTGATCGCCGCTGCCGGGCTTGACTGGGAAGACGGCTGTCTGGATTTCCACAAGACCGAGCGGCGGGTCTCGACACTCAGCCTGCATCAGGTGCGCCAGCCGATCTATGCCTCGTCGCTGAAGGGCTGGCAGCGGCACGCGGACGAGCTTGCCCCGCTGATCGAGGCGCTGGGCGATGTGATCGAGCAAGAGGGAACGGAATGAGCCTGGACGAGATTCGCGCAAGGGTAACACAGGCCGAGGCCGACGCGGGGCGCGCGCCCGGCTCGGTGACGCTGATCGCGGTGTCGAAGGTGCAGCCGCTCGGCCGGGTCGAGGCGGTGCTGGCGGCCGGTCAGCGCGTTTTCGGCGAGAACCGCGTGCAGGAGGCGGCGGGCAAATGGCCCGCGCTGATGGACCGCTTCGCAGGCGTCGAACTGCACCTGATCGGGCCGCTGCAAAGCAACAAGACCCGGCAGGCGGTCGAACTGTTCGACGCGATCCATTCGGTGGACCGGATCAAGCTGGCCCGGCGCCTGGCCGAGCACGCGCAGGAACGCGGCGCCTGCCCGGACCTGTTCCTTCAGGTGAACACGGGCGAGGAGCCACAGAAGGCGGGCGTTCTGCCGGGCGAGGCGGATGGGTTCATCGCGGATTGCCGCGCGCTGGATCTGCCGGTGCGGGGGCTGATGTGCATCCCGCCCGTGGACGAGACGCCCGCGCTGCATTTCGCGCTGCTGGCAAAGATCGCTGCGCGCAACGGGCTGTCGGGCCTGTCGATGGGGATGAGCGACGATTTCGAGCAGGCCATCGCGTTCGGTGCGACCCATGTGCGGGTGGGCTCGGCGATCTTTGGCGCGCGCGCCTATGACTGAGGCCGCGCACCCCTAACGCACGATCAACCGGCTGGCATGGGTCAGCCGTTCGGCGATCCAGCGCAGGTCGTGGCGGGACAGGGCGATGCAGCCCGCCGTCGGGTGGCGGGGCTTGCGCCACTGGTGCAGGAAGATCGCCGAGCCGCGCCCGCGTTCGGCGAAGGGCCAGTTCCAGTCGGTGACCAGAACCAGATCGTAGAGCGGATCGGCCCGGCGCAGCCTTTCATGGCTGTGGGGATAGGGCGCGCGAACCATGAGGTTGTAATCCTCATGCCGGGGATCGTCCGACCACAGGTCAGTGGGTCCGATGGGCACCGCCCAGGGCGCCGGGGGGGCGATCCGGTCGGGGCGATACAGCATGCCGACGATTCGGTGCACGCCCCGGGGGGTTGCGCCGTCCCCCTCGCGCTTGTCGCCGGTGATGCCACCGCGCCCGATGGATCGGGGAAAGTTTCGCCCGGCAAAGCGCAGATGGGTCGGAGTCAGGACAAGGTCGGTTGCACACATCATGGGCAGACTGGCCGAAGAGGGCGGTTTGGGGAAGGGGGCTTGCGGTCGATCAAGCCCTGCTCGCGCAGATCATGTTACCCTTGCCGCCGGGTGGGTCGCCCGGCCTGCCCCGGCGCAACCATGACACGGAGGTTCGAGATGGAAACGGCCAAGGTGATGGAATACGCCCGCTCTCTCTTGGCAGCCCATGGCGACAAGGCGCAGGCCGAGGCGGCGCAGAAGGCCGCCGCGCATGAGGCGGCTGGCGAGGATTCGGATGCCGAAACCTGGCGCGCCATCGAATCGGCGATCCGCCAGATGCGCCCGCCGCATCAGGGCTGAGACAGGCCCCGCGCTACAGCAGATGCCCGGACTTCTCGGCCTTGGTCGCAAGGTAGCGGGCGTTCTCGGCTGTGTGCCCGACCTTGAGCGGCACGCGGCCGACGACATCTATGCCGTTTGCGCGCATCATCTCGATCTTGGCGGGGTTGTTGGTCATTAGCCGGACGGCGGAAAAGCCCATCTCGCGCAGGATCGCCGCACCCAGACGGAAATCGCGCTCGTCATCCTCGAAGCCGAGCCGGTGGTTCGCCTCGACCGTGTCAAAGCCCTGATCCTGAAGCGAATAGGCGCGCATCTTGTTGGCAAGCCCGATGCCGCGCCCCTCCTGGTTCAGGTAGAGCAGCACGCCCGCCCCCTCGGCCCCCATCTGCGCCAGCGCGGCGTTCAGTTGCGCGCCGCAATCGCATTTCAGGCTGCCCAGCAGATCGCCGGTGAAACAGGCCGAATGCAGCCGCGCCAGCACCGGCGCACCGCGCGGGGGGCTGCCGATCTCGACCGCGTAATGTTCCTCGCTGCCATCGGCGGGGCGGAAGACATGCAGCCTTGTGGCGCTGGACACCGCCAGCGGCACGCGGGCCGAGACGACCTCGGCAAGGTGCGTTTCGTCGGCCAGCGTCGCCGCCGCCTCGGCCAGACTGACACGGGTCAGGCCCTGCGCCGAGGCCAGCCCTGCGGGATCGGCGATCTCGAGCGCCAGCACCGCGGGCAGAAGGCGTGCGGATTTCGCCAGCCCGATCGCCGCGCGATGGGCTGCCGCATCGCCCTCCCGCAGCGACACAAACGGCCCGAGCAGCGGGTTTTGCAGATCGTCCGCCGGGTCGGCCACCGCCTGCACCCAGCCCGGTCCGACATCGGCGGGCAGGCGCAACCGGGCGATGTCGCCGTCATAGGGCCGCGCCTTGAGCGTTGCCGCCCGCCGCGCGGTGATCGACAGCACCGCATCCCCCAGCCCGCGCAAGGCCGCCAGCCTTTCGGGCGTCAGCGTCTCGGCCGCGGCGATCACGAGTCCGCCCACCACCACCGGCACCCCCATGCGCAGATCGCCGCGGACACGCGCGATGCGTTCGGTGCTGTCGGGGCCAAGGGGCATGGGCGATCCTTTCCTGCGCATCTGTAGCGTCAAAGCCGACAGATATGAAACAAATCCCTTCCCCGCCACACGCTTGTGTGAGCACCCTGTTGCAAAACTTGTGACCGGATGCCGGGCGCACATCTGGGCGGCAAGACGACAGAGGAGGCAGAGACATGAGCAACCTGAAGAAAATCCTGTTGGTCGACGATGACGAGGATCTGCGCGAGGCGCTGAGCGAACAGTTGGTGATGACCGAGGATTTCGACGTGTTCGAGGCGGGCAGCGGCCACGAGGCGATGGAGAAGGCCAAGGGCGCGATCTACGATCTGGTGATCCTGGATGTCGGCCTGCCCGATTCCGACGGGCGCGAATTGTGCCGGCTGATGCGCAAGCAGAACGTCAAATGCCCCATCATCATGCTGACGGGGCATGACAGCGATGCCGACACGATCCTGGGCCTCGATGCGGGGGCGAACGACTATGTGACCAAGCCGTTCAAGTTCCCCGTCCTGCTGGCGCGCATCCGCGCGCAACTGCGCCAGCACGAGCAGTCCGAGGATGCGATCTTCCAGCTTGGTCCCTATACCTTCAAACCGGCGATGAAGATGCTGATCACCGAGGACGAGCGCAAGATCCGGCTGACCGAGAAGGAGACCAATATCCTCAAGTTCCTGTATCGGGCCTCCGAGGGCGTGGTGGCGCGCGATGTGCTGCTGCACGAGGTATGGGGTTACAATGCGGGTGTCACCACGCATACGCTGGAGACCCATATCTACCGGCTGCGCCAGAAGATCGAGCCCGATCCCTCGAACGCGCGGCTGCTGGTGACCGAGTCCGGGGGCTATAGGCTGGTCGCCTGAACGGAGCGAGGGGTTTCGGCTCGCGATGCGAGCCGACCGGCCGGGGGCGCTGCCCCCGGACCCCCGGGATATTTCCGGCCAGAAGAAGGGATGGGGCGGGGGCTGTGCCTTGAGGCTTGCGGGGCGGCGGCTTAGGGTAGCGCGGCTTGCCGCGGGACAGAGAGAGACGCACGGATGCCATTCACGCTGGCCACCTGGAACATCAACTCGATCCGGCTGCGCGAGGGGCTGGTGAAACGGCTGCTGACCGAAGAGGCGCCCGACATCCTTTGCCTGCAGGAGTGCAAGAGCCCGGTCGAGAAGATGCCGCTGGCGACGTTCCGGGCGCTGGGCTACGGCCATGTCGTAGCCCGCGGGCAGAAGGGCTATAACGGTGTCGCGATCGTGTCTAGACTGCCGCTGGAAGATGCGGGCGAGATGGATTTCGCGGGGCTCGGCCATGCCCGCCATGTGGCCGCGCGGCTGGAAAGCGGGGTCACGATCCACAATTTCTATGTGCCGGCGGGTGGCGATGTGCCGGACCGCGCGGTGAACGAGAAGTTCGGCCAGAAGCTCGACTATGTCGCGGAGATGCGCGACTGGTTCCGCGACAATCGGCCGGATCGTGCGATCCTGGTGGGCGACCTGAACATCGCGCCGCGCGAGGATGACGTCTGGTCGCACAGGCAGCTTCTGAAGGTGGTCAGCCACACGCCGGTCGAGGTCGACCATCTGGGCCAGGCGCAGGAGGCAGGCGGCTGGGTTGATGTCCCCCGCGCCGACATCCCCGAGGGCAAGCTGTATTCCTGGTGGTCCTACCGCGCGCGTGACTGGGACGCCGCGGACAAGGGGCGGCGTCTGGATCACATCTGGGCCTCGTCCGATATCGCCGGGGCGGCCCATTCCAGCCGAATCCTGCGCGCGGTGCGCGGCTGGGAGCAGCCGTCGGACCACGCGCCGGTGCTGGCCAGCTTCGATCTGTAGGAGTTCGCCCTTGGGTTTTTCCCCCCGGACGCTCATATAAGGCGCGAAACCGATGAAACGCGGAGATGACGACATGCTTGAACTTGGCGGCAATGCGCGCGGTGCCGGGCCGCAGGACGACCTGATCAAGGACATCTCGGAAATGACCTTCCCGCAGGATGTCATCGAGGTGTCGCGCGAGGTGCCCGTCATCGTCGATTTCTGGGCGCCCTGGTGCGGTCCGTGCAAGACACTGGGTCCCATGCTGGAAGCGGCGGTGACCGAGGCGGGCGGCAAGGTGCGCATGGTCAAGGTGAATGTCGACGAGAACCAGCAGATCGCCGCCCAGCTGCGCATCCAGTCGATCCCGACGGTCTATGCTTTCTTTCAGGGTCAGCCGGTGGACGGGTTCCAGGGCGCGTTGCCGCAATCCGAGATCCGGGCCTTCGTGCAGCGGGTCGCCGCGGTGGCGGGGGATGGGGGGCTGTCCGAGGCGGTGGAGACGGCCGAGTTGATGCTGGCCGAGGGGGCGGTGGTGGATGCCGCGCAGACCTTTGCCGCGATTCTCGGCGAGAATCCCGGGCACGCGGCGGCCTATGGCGGGCTGGTCCGGGCGAATCTGGCGCTGAAGGAGATCGAGCAGGCCGAAGCCCTGCTGGCCGCGGTTCCGGCCGAGATCGCGGGCAGCCCCGAGATCAAGGCGGCGCGCGCGCAGCTGGCGCTGGCCCGGCAGGCGGCCGAGGCAGGGCCGGTGGCCGATCTGCGCGCCGCGGTCGAGAATGACCCGGACGATCACCAGGCGCGGTTCGATCTGGCCAAGGCGCTGCATGCCGCGGGCCAGGTCGAGGAAGCGGTCGATGAATTGCTGGAACTTTTCCGGCGCGATCGCGAGTGGAACGACGGGGCGGCCAAGACCCAGCTTTTCATCATCTTCGACGCGCTGAAAACGCAGGATCCGATTGTCCTCAGGGGACGGCGGAAACTGTCCTCGATGATATTTGCCTGACCGGTGTCGCGACCTAGGTCTCGGAGCATGTTCTCCGCCGCCGATCTACCCGATACGATCCCCGTCTTCCCGCTTCCCGGGGCGCTTCTGCTGCCCCGGGCACGGCTGCCCCTGCACATCTTCGAGCCGCGCTATCTGGCGATGCTGGACGACACGCTGAAGACGCCGCACCGGCTGATCGGCATGATCCAGCCGCGCGAAGTGCCCGGCGGGGGCGAGCGCAGGCTGCATGCCATCGGCTGTGCGGGCCGTGTCACCGCGTTCTCGGAAACCGAGGACGGGCGCTACATGATCACGCTGTCGGGCATCTCGCGCTACCGGATCACGCGCGAGCAGCCGGGATTCACTCTCTATTTGCGGGCGGATGTGTCCTGGGACGGGTTCGCGCGCGATCTTGGCCCGGGCGAGGACGATACCCGGTTCGACCGGACGAAGTTCATGGATCTGCTGAAACGTTTCTTTTCCAGCCGGGGCCTTGCCACCGACTGGGACAGCCTGAAGGAAGCCGAGGACGAATTGTTGATCAACTCGCTGTCGATGCTCTGTCCCTTTGCGCCCGAGGACAGGCAGGCCCTGCTCGAGGCGCCCTCGCTGACGACCCGGCGCGAGACGCTGGTCACCCTGATCGAGTTCGCGCTGCGCAGCGGTACGGACGAGGAGACGATGCAATGACCGAGACATTCAATGCCGATCGAAGGATGCTCGAGTCGCTGGTCTGTCCGGTGACGCATGCGCCGCTGGCCTATGATGCCGAGCGGCGGGAATTGGTGTCGCGGGCCGCGGGGCTGGCCTTTCCGATCCGGGGCGGCATCCCGATCATGCTGGTGGACGAGGCGCGCCGCCTGGATTGAGCGCGCCTGTCAGCGTCGACAGCGCGCCAGTTGCTCGCGATAGAGATCGGCGCGGTTCGACACCCGGTCGGCGACCTTGATAAGCCAAGGCTTGGCCATGTAGCTCTGCCTTTTAAAGCCCGCCTGTCCCTCGTGATAGGCCAGGTACTGGTTGCGCGCGTCATGCAGCGGGATACCCAGCATGTCGCGGCTCCGGGTCATGTACCAGCCCATGAAATCGGTCGCGTCATTGATTCTGTCGCGCCTGGCCCCGCGCTTTCCGGTGGCGCGGATATAGTCGTTCCAGGTTCCGTCGATGGCCTGGGCATAGCCATAGGCCGAACTTTGTCGGCCCATCGGGATGATGCCCAGGATGTATTGGTGCGGCGTGCGGGCATTGCCCACGAACTTGCTTTCCTGGTGTATCATCGCCATCTGCACATGGACGGGAACGCCCCAGCGACGTTCGGCGCGCTCCATCGCGCGGACATAGTTCGGACGCTCGCGGGCGATTGCGCACGCATTGTCCAGCTCGCGTGGGGGCGAATACCCGCCGCCGCAGCCTGCAAGCGCAAGAATGACTACCACGAGAAGGACTCTGCTCATCTGCCCCGGCCTCGTTATCTTTATTGTTGCCGCCACCATAGGCGAAATCGCTCGGCGGGAAAACGCCCATCCGGCAATGGTGGATCAGAAAAGCGCGAGGTGGCATCGGTTCGCGCGGTGCAGGGGGCACTGTGGGGCCGGGCATCACAATCTGTTTCCATGCGCCGCGCGCTGTCGCATGGACTCTGTG
>NZ_DSDD01000478.1:0-9017 GCF_011048875.1 Rhodovulum sp. | reverse complement strand
GGCGGGCCGGACAGGCATTCTGAGGGGTAACTCGAAGCCGTCTGGTTGAATCCCCGGAAAAAAAGCCCCAGATGTCCGACCAGACCGGAGAGGGCCGAGTGGCTGCCGCCAGCGGGGCAGGTGCCTTCTTGCCAGACCAGGGAAAACGTATGACCGAACTCACCGTCCAATCCTATCCCGTCCTTCCGTTGCGCGACATCGTGGTCTTTCCCCACATGATCGTCCCGCTCTTCGTGGGACGCGAGAAATCCGTCCGCGCGCTGGAAGAGGTGATGCAGGACGACAAGCAGATTCTGCTCTCGGCGCAGATCGATCCTTCGGTCGACGAGCCGTCGACGGACGGTATCTATCGCACCGGCGTCCTTGCGAACGTGCTGCAACTGCTGAAATTGCCCGATGGCACCGTCAAGGTGCTGGTCGAGGGTAAGACCCGCGTGCGCATCATCGAATTCCTCGACAACGACTCGTTCTTCGAGGCCCGTGCGGAGCCCCTGTCCGAGGATCTGGGCGACAAGTCCACGGTCGAGGCGCTGTTGCGTTCGGTCGGTCCCGAATTTGAACGCTATGCCAAGATCAAGAAGAACATCCCCGAAGAGGCGCTGTCCATCGTGTCCGAGACGCGCACGCCGGACAAGCTGGCCGATCTGATCGCGGGACATCTGGGCGTCGAGGTCGCCCAGAAGCAGGAACTTCTGGAAACGCTGGTGATCGCCGAGCGGCTGGAGAGGGTCTATGGCCTGATGCAGGGCGAGATGAGCGTCCTGCAGGTCGAGAAGAAGATCAAGACCCGCGTCAAGTCACAGATGGAGCGGACCCAGCGCGAATACTATCTCAACGAACAGATGAAGGCGATCCAGCGGGAACTCGGCGATGGTGACGAGGGCCAGAACGAGATCGCCGAGCTCGAGGAACGCGTGGCCGCCACGAAGCTCTCGAAAGAGGCGCGCGAAAAGGCCGAGGCCGAGATCAAGAAGCTGAAGTCGATGTCGCCGATGTCGGCCGAGGCGACGGTGGTGCGCAACTATCTCGACTGGATGCTCGCGCTGCCCTGGGGTGTGAAGACCCGGGTCAAGAAGGATCTCACCCGCGCCGAGACGGTGCTGGACGAGGATCATTTCGGGCTGGAAAAGGTCAAGGAGCGCATCGTCGAATACCTCGCCGTGCAGCAGCGGTCGAAGAAGCTGAAGGGGCCGATCCTGTGCCTCGTCGGGCCGCCCGGCGTGGGCAAGACCTCGCTCGGCAAGTCGGTCGCGCGCGCCACGGGGCGCGAGTTCATCCGGATCAGCCTGGGCGGCGTGCGCGACGAATCCGAGATCCGCGGCCACCGGCGGACCTATATCGGCTCGATGCCCGGCAAGATCATCCAGGCGATGAAGAAGGCCAGGTCCACCAACCCGCTGATCCTGCTCGACGAGATCGACAAGATGGGCCAGGACTTCCGCGGCGATCCGGCCAGCGCGATGCTCGAGGTTCTGGACCCCGAACAGAACGCGACCTTCGTCGACCATTACCTCGAGGTGGAATACGACCTCTCGAACGTGATGTTCCTGACTACGGCGAACTCCTACAACATGCCCGGCCCGCTCCTGGACCGGATGGAGATCATCACGCTGGCAGGCTATACCGAGGATGAGAAGCGCGAGATCGCGGTGCGTCACCTGATCCCGAAGCAGATGCAGAACCACGGGTTGAAGCCGAATGAATTCGAGCTGACCGGGGCGGCGCTGACCGAGATGATCCGACGCTATACCCGCGAGGCGGGCGTGCGGAACCTCGAACGCGAGATCGCCAAGCTCTGCCGCAAGGCGGTGACCCGGCTGATCAAGAAGGAGACCGACAAGGTCACGATCACCCCGGACGTGCTGGAGGAGTTCCTGGGCGTCGAGAAGTTTCGCTATGGCCTCGCCGAGAAGGAGGACCAGGTGGGCGTCGTCACCGGGCTGGCCTGGACGTCGGTGGGTGGCGACCTCTTGTCGATCGAGGCGCTCAAGCTGCCCGGCAAGGGCCGGATGAAGACGACCGGCAAGCTGGGCGACGTGATGAAGGAATCGATCGACGCCGCCTCGAGCTTCGTGCGCTCGATCGCGCCCGAGATCGGGGTCAAGCCGCCGCAGTTCGAGAAGGTGGACATCCATGTCCATGTCCCCGAGGGCGCGACGCCCAAGGACGGACCGTCCGCGGGCATCGCCATGGTGACCTCCATCGTGTCGGTGCTGACCGGCATCCCGGTGCGCAAGGACATCGCCATGACCGGCGAGGTGACGCTGCGCGGGAATGTTCTGGCCATCGGCGGGCTCAAGGAAAAGCTGCTGGCGGCGCTGAGGGGCGGCATCAAGACCGTGCTGATCCCCGAGGAAAACGAAAAGGATCTGCCCGAGATCCCCGACAACGTGAAGCGGGGGCTGACGATCATCCCCGTCGCCCATGTCCGGGACGTGCTGAAACGCGCGCTGGTCCGGGCGCCCGAGCCCATCGTCTGGGACGAGGCCGCCGAAGAGGCCGCAGCCCGGGCCGCGGCCAAGTCCACGGGTGAGGACGCGCCGGGGCAGATCGCGCACTGAGCCCGCTCGGGCCGTTCCGGAGAGGCGCGCCGCCATGGCGCGCCTTTTCCCGTTCCGGAACCGCACCGCCCTGGCCCATCCCGGGCGCCCCCTTGCAGGCCAATAGCCCCCTTGCGAACCAGTCAGAGACGGGCTAACAAGCGCGCCACGGGTGATTAGCTCAGTGGTAGAGCGCTTCGTTCACATCGAAGATGTCGGGAGTTCGAATCTCTCATCACCCACCATCCTTCCTTCTCGATCTGACATGGCGCTTGGGCTGGAAGGTGTTTCGCCGCCTCCATCGGTGCAGACGGGTGGTGCAGAGGGGGATTGGCGATGCCCTGTCCGGTCTTGATCGGGTAAACCTGCCACGCGCGTGCCCATGCTCCCCGTGACGAAGCCTGAAAGGCTGAGGGAACCGTCATTGCCGTGCCGGTTGGCGACGGTTTCCGGGCAGTGGGCGAGCAGCAGGGTCGTGGAATAGAGAGGGGCGTTGGCTCCGGACCCTGTGGCGGGTCGGACCGGCGGCGGGGTCGGTCAGGCGGTGATGCGGTTGGGCTCGCAGCCCTGGTCGGTCTCGCCGTCGGAGCGCAGGGCCGCCCACAGGAACAACGCCATCGCGCCCGCCATCCCGCCCAGCCAGTAGGACAGTACCGCACCCAGAAGCCCGGCCTCCCATACAAGGGCGGCAAGAGCCGTGGACAGGGCGCCGGTCAGAATGGAAACGAGAACGAATGCAATCGCCATGGACGTGATCTCCTTGGTCCCAGCCTTCCCGCGATTTCGGGCGGAAATCGGGCATTCCCAAGGAAATGCCGAACCTGGTTAACAGGCGGTTCACGCGGGGCGAATGATATCGGGGTTTCTGCTGCCGGGGGCTTGCGGCAGCGGGCCGCGCCGGTCTAAAGGCTGCGGGGCGGGCGATTAGCTCAGTTGGTAGAGCGCCTCGTTTACACCGAGGATGTCGGGAGTTCGAGTCTCTCATCGCCCACCATGGCACCGCGTCTTGATCCTGTCGCCGTCCCCTGCGAGGGTCGGGCAACAGGCCCGAAAGGAGACGCACCATGACCCGTCCGCTGTCCGATCTGATCGCCCGGGGTCGGGGCATGGTCCCCGCCGATCTGGTGTTGCAGGGCGGCGTCGTGTTCGACCTTGTGACCGGCGACATGATCCCGGGCGATGTGGCGATCTGCGGCCAGACCATCGTCGGGATCGGGGCGACCTATGGGGGGCGGCAGGTGATCGACGTTTCAGGCCTGACGCTGGTGCCGGGCTTCATCGACACGCATCTGCATATCGAAAGCAGCCTTGTCACCCCCTTCGAGTTCGACCGCTGCGTCTGCCCGCGCGGCGTGACCACCGCGATCTGCGACCCCCATGAAATCGCAAATGTGATCGGCCTGCCGGGGATCGACTATTTCCTCGACGCCGCCGCGCGCACGGTGATGGACATTCGCGTGAACCTGTCCTCCTGCGTGCCCTCGACCGAGATGGAGACGGCGGGCGCGCGGATCGGGGCCGACGAGCTCGCCCCGCTCATGGACCACCCCCGGGTGATCGGGCTGGCCGAGATGATGAATTATCCGGGTGTTCTGGCGGGCGATCCGGAGGTTCTGGCCAAGCTCGAGGCGTTCCGGGGCCGCCATATCGACGGGCACGCGCCGCTTCTGTCGGGGCGCGATCTGAACGGCTATGTCGCCGCCGGTATCCGCACCGAGCACGAGGCGACCAGCGCCGAGGAAGCGCGCGAGAAGTTGCAGCGCGGCCTGCGCGTGCTGATCCGCGAAGGCTCGGTCAGCAAGGACATGGCGGCGCTGCGCCCGCTGCTGACCGAGCGCACGGCGCCCTTCATGTGCCTGTGCACCGACGACCGGAACCCGCTGGACATCGCCGAATACGGCCATCTCGACCACATGATCCGCTGGATGATCGGGCAGGGCAGCGATCCGCTGGCGGTCTATCGCGCGGCCTCGCTGTCGGCGGCCGAGGCCTTCGGGCTGAAGGATCGGGGGCTGGTTGCGCCGGGACGGCGGGCCGATATCGTTGCGTTGGGCGACGTCGCGGAATGCCGGGCGGACCTGGTGATCGCGGGCGGGCGCGTGGTCGATGACGCGGCCTTCGACGCGCGCGACGAGATCGCGCCGGTCGGGCGCGGCTCTGTCCGGGCGCCCGCGGTGATGCCCGAGAGCTTTCGCGCCGCGGCGAACGCGACCGAGACCCATGTGATCGGCATCATCGAGGGCAAGATCCTGACCGAGCACCTGGTGGAGGACCTCGGCCCTGTCGATGGCGAGAAGCATGCCGATCCGTCCCGCGACCTTGCCAAGATCGCGGTCGTGGAACGGCACGGGATCAACGGCAACATCGCGGTGGGGTTCGTCCGCGGCTTCGGGCTGCAGGAGGGCGCCATCGCCTCGACGGTCTGTCACGACCACCACAACATCGTGGTGGTCGGCGCCTCGGATGCGGACATGGCCCGCGCCGTCACCCGGCTGGCCGAGATCGAGGGCGGATTCGTCGTGGCGGGGCAGGGCACGATCCTTGCCGAACTGGCGCTGCCGGTGGCGGGGTTGATGAGCCTTGAACCCTTCGAGATCGTCGAGGCGCGGCTGGACCATCTGCGCTCGGCGGCGCGGTCGCTGGGCGTGACGCTGGAGGAGCCTTTCCTGCAACTGGCCTTTCTGTGCCTGCCGGTGATTCCCGCATTGAAGATCACCGATCGCGGGATGGTGGACGTGGACCGATTCGAGATCCTCGGCTGAGGCAGCCGGGACGGGATGCACCCGCCCCGATATTCCCGTCGCGAGGCGCTTGACGCCGTCGGTAGGGCCGCCTAAAAGGCACGTCACGCCGGGCGCGCCCGGACGGCGCTGCGGTTGTAGCTCAGTTGGTTAGAGTACCGGCCTGTCACGCCGGGGGTCGCGGGTTCGAGCCCCGTCAACCGCGCCATCGCCCGTCCGATCCGCCCACGCGAAATGCGCGGTTGTAGCTCAGTTGGTTAGAGTACCGGCCTGTCACGCCGGGGGTCGCGGGTTCGAGCCCCGTCAACCGCGCCACTTCTCCCCTGGATAACGGGGCGTTTATGGCCCGCCTGCTCGATGCAGTCCCGCTCTGGCTGGCGCTGCTGCCGGCCGTGACGGTCGGGCTGTCCCCCTTCCTGCCCGAACCGCACCTGTGGGAAAAGCTCAGGATGCTGTCCGCGGGCGAGTTGCGGCGCGGCATCGACATCTTTGATCTCGCCCTGCACGGCGCGCCTTGGCTGTTGCTTCTGGCCAAGCTGGGCCGAATGGCGCTGCGGCGGCGCTGAGGGCCGGTATCGGGGGGGCTCCCGCCCTCCGTTGGCGGCTTGCGCCGCCGCCTGCGGTTGGGCCCGGCGCCGCGCCAGAGGCGCGGCGCGGTCGCGTCCGGTCCGGGTGGCGCGTCAGGCGGCCAGCGCCGCGAGGATGCGTGCCCAGCTGCGGATGCCCTTGTGGAAACTGGCCACGTCGTATTTCTCGTTCGGCGCGTGGATCGCGTCGTCGTCGCGGGCAAAGCCGATCAGCATCGAATCCATCCCGAGGATCTCCTTGAAATGGCCGGCCACCGGGATCGATCCGCCCGAACCGATGAAGGCGGCCGGGTTCGGCCATTCCGCGGACAGTGCGGTGCGGGCCTTTTCGAAGGCGGGATCGGCGATCGACATCTGCGCCGCGGGCGAGGCGCCGTGGCCGTGGAACTCGACCGTGCAATCGGGCGGCAGCATCGCGCGCACCATGGCGCGGAACGACTCGCGGATTGCCAGCGGGTCCTGCTGGCCGACAAGGCGGAAGCTGATCTTGGCGGAGGCCCTGGCGGGCAGCACCGTCTTGAACCCCGACCCGGCATAGCCGCCCGAGATGCCGTTCACCTCGCAGGTCGGGCGCGACCAGATCATTTCCAGCGGTGTGCGCCCCTTTTCGCCGGCGGGATGCGACAGGCCCACCTCGCCCAGGAACGCGCCCGCGTCGAAGCCCAGGCCCTGCCATTGCCGGGCCACCTCGGCGGGCAGCTCGGGCACGCCGTCGTAGAAGCCCGGCACCGTCACCCGCCCGTCCGCGTCGTGCAGTGCCGCGATGATGCGTGCCAGCACCCGGATCGGGTTCATCGCCGCCCCGCCATACATGCCCGAATGCAGATCCTTCGCGGGGCCCGTGATCGTGACCTCCTCGCCGACCAGCCCGCGCAGCATGGTCACGATGCCGGGCGTGCCTTCGGCGAAAAGACCGGTATCGCAGATCAGCGCGATATCGGCCGTCAGCGCGTCGGCATTCTGTTCGAGGAACGGCACCAGCGAGGGCGAGCCCGATTCCTCCTCGCCCTCGAAGAACATCGTGATGCGCGCGGGCAGGCTGCCGTGAACGGCCTTCCAGACCCGGCAGGCCTCGACAAAGGTCATCAGCTGGCCCTTGTCGTCGGAAGCGCCGCGCCCGCGGATCACCCGGCCGCGCGGGGTGTCCTCGATCGCGGGCTCGAACGGGTTGCGGTGCCACAAGTCCAGCGGGTCGACCGGCTGGACATCGTAATGGCCGTAGAACAGCAGGTGCGGCCCTGTCTCGCCGCCCTTGCCCAGCACCATCGGATGGCCGGGCGTGGGGCAGGGCCGGGCGTCGAAGCCGATGGCGCGCAGATCCTCGGCCAGCCAGTCGGCGGCGGCGGCGCAATCGGCGGCATGGGCCGGGTCGGTCGAGATCGAGGGGATGTGCATCAGCGCCATCAGCCGGTCCAGCGCATGCGGCAGGTCGGCATCGATTCGGGACAGCACGGCGTCGAGGGTCATGGGGGCTCCGGGTTTGCAGGGTCGGGCGGAGCCTAACAGCAGTGCGGGCGCTGTCCAGAGGGCTGGCCGCGCCCGGCGCGGCGCGCCTGGCTGCTGGCGCCTGGATGGTCGATGGGCCTGGGAACGGAGGCACGGATGCGCGGATGCGCGGATGCGGGCGGTCTGTCTGGGGATTGCGATGGTGCTTGTCGCAGGTGCAGGCGCGGCCGAGCCGCTGGACGGCAAGGCGGCACGCGCCCAGCTTTTCGACCCGTCCGGGGTCGAGGTGACTGTGATCGCGCAGGACTTCCTGACGGCGCGGGACCGGACCGCGCTGGAATTCGCCGGGGCACAGCAGAACTATTACGACGCCATCGCGGCAGCCCCGGGCGAGGGACTCCCGTCAGAGGCAACCGTGGCAGCCGCGAACTACCACGATGTCGATTCCGCCCGCGCCGCGGCGCTGAAAAGTCGCGATTCGGCCCGCAAGGGCGGCCCGCTTTGCGTCATTGTCGCCGAGATCCGCCCGATCGGCTGGGCGCCCCGGCAGCTCAGCCTCAGTGCCGATGCCAGCGAAGGGCTTCGCAAGACCTACCGCCCGGGGCGTGGGGCCAAGGCGCTTGCGATCTCGCCCGCGACGGGCATCTGGGCCATGGCCACTGGCCCCGAGGCCGGTCGCGAGGCGGTGGCAAGCTGCGCCCGACAAGCGGGACGCGACGATTGCCGCGTCGTCGTGGCGGACCGCTGAGGCGGCCTGTCCAGTTCGATTGACAGCAATCATGTCAGTGCCACTTGACAGAGATCAAAGTCTGGCGATGCTGGTTGTCATTAAGTGGAGGGAGATGTGGAGCACGCGACCCAACCCACCTGCGAAATCGCGCTGTATCTCCGACGCCGCGCTGCCCCGCAGTCCAGGGGTTTCCGATCGGAACGCGTGGCGGGCGGAATGCGGCGACGGACTTCTGGCGACGGGTGAAATTCGCGGCAACACGGTTAGACAGACGGCTTTTTTCGGCTAAGAAGAACGAATAGGGAAAGAGGAGCGGCGCCGCCGCGTGTCCCGACAGGATGCGCCAGGAGCCACTAGGGGGGGCGCCGCAAGGCACCCGACAAAAACGCAGGACCCGGACGGCCCCTGCCCCGCAGGGGGGCGATCGCCGGTCAGCCAGAGGCCCTTGGGGGGCTGAAAACGAAGGAGAGACGCGGTGGACTATATCGCAGCATTGGACACGGCCATCAACCGGCTGCACGACGAAGGGCGCTACCGCACCTTCATCGACATCGAGCGCCGGAAAGGCCAGTTCCCCAACGCCGTCTGGACCCGTCCCGATGGCGGCCAGCAGGATATCGTGGTCTGGTGCGGCAACGACTATCTGGGCATGGGCCAGCACCCGGTCGTGCTGGACGCGATGCAGGACGCGCTGAACGCCACCGGCGCCGGGTCGGGCGGCACGCGCAACATCTCGGGGACCACGGTCTATCACAAGGCGCTCGAGGCCGAACTGGCCGACCTGCACCAGAAAGAGGCCGCGCTGGTCTTCACCTCGGCCTACAATGCGAATGACGCGACGCTCTCGACGCTGCCGGTCCTGTTTCCCAACCTCGTGATCGTCTCGGACGAACTGAACCACGCCTCGATGATCCAGGGCATCCGGCGCGGGCGTTGCGAAAAGCACATCTTCCGCCACAACGATGTCGCGCAT
>NZ_DSDD01000110.1:0-9053 GCF_011048875.1 Rhodovulum sp. | reverse complement strand
TCGGGCGTGAAGGGCAGCCGCGCGGGGGCCGCGGCATCCGCGGCCGGGGCGGGTTCGGCGGCGGCGGGCGGTTCCATCCCCAGCGCGTCGGCGATGCGCCGGGTCAGCGTGCGGAACTCCATCCGCGTGAGGAAGTCCATCAGGGTGGCGGGATCGGGCGCGCGCACCTCCAGATCGTCGAGCGTGACATCCAGCGGCGTCTCGGCGTCCAGCGTCACCAGCCGTTTCGACAGTTCGATCTGCGCGCGATGCTCGATCAGCGTCTGGCGGCGCTTGGGCTGGGGGATCTGGTCCGCGCTGTCCAGCAGCGTTTCCAGATCGCCATATTCCCGGATCAGAAGCGCGGCGGTCTTGATCCCGATGCCGGGCGCGCCGGGGATGTTGTCGACCGAATCGCCCGCCAGTGCCTGCACGTCCACGACACGATCAGGGCCAACGCCGAATTTCTCCTCGACCTCCTCGACGCCGATGCGCTTGCCCTTCATCGCGTCCAGCATCTCCACGCCATTGCCGACAAGCTGCATCAGGTCCTTGTCGGAACTGATGATCGTCACCCGCCCCCCGGCCTCGACCGCCCTACGGGTCAGGGTGGCGATGATGTCGTCGGCCTCGAACCCCTCCTGTTCGAGGCAGGCGATGTTGAAGGCGCGCGTCGCCTCGCGGGTCAGCGGGATCTGCGGGCGCAGATCGGCGGGCATCTCGTCCCGGTTGGCCTTGTAGGCGTCGTAAAGGTCGTTGCGGAAGGTGTGGCTGCCCTTGTCGAAGACCACGGCGACATGGGTCGGCGCATCGGGGCCTGCATTCTCCTGGACGTATTTGTGGATCATGTTGCAGAAGCCCGAGACCGCGCCGATCGGCAGCCCGTCGGATTTCCGCGTCAGGGGCGGCAGCGCGTGGAAGGCGCGGAAGATGAAGGCCGATCCGTCGATCAGGTGCAGATGGCAGCCCTTGCCGAATGTCGTGCCCATGTCCGTGTCCCCCTTGGCGGTGCGCTCCGGTCTTGCCATGACAGCGCGCGCTTCGCCAGCCTTCAGGCGCAGGGGGCGGTCGCGGCCCCGGCGGCCTCCAGCGCGATCAGGCGGTCCAGATCGGCGGCCTCGATCCGGCCCAGAACGGCGGTGCGGCCCACCACCAGCGCGGGCGTGCCGAAAAAGCCGAACAGCTCCGCAAGGCCCCGGCTGGCCGCCAGTTGCCGGTCGATCCCGGGCGCGTCCATGTCGGCCCGCAGCCGCGCGCCATCGAGCCCCAGCGCATCGGCCAGCCGCGCCAGCGCCTCGGGCGTGGGCAAGATGCGACCGCCCGAGATCCGCGCGTGAAGCGCAGGCCCCGCGCCCTGTTCCGCCGCGGCCAGCACCGCGCGCGCGGCCATGACCGACGCCTCGCCCAGCAAGGGCAATTCGTGCCATGCGAGCCGGATCGACGGCGCAGCACCGCCGGCGCGTTCCCGCAACAAGGGGGTCATCACCCGGCACCAGGTGCAGCGGACATCGGTGAAATAGGCCACCGGCACGGCACCCGTGCCGACCGCGCCCCCGAACAGATGCTCGCAAATCCCGTCGCGCAGCGTCTCGGGCGCCGTGCGGGGCGGGGCGTCCCCCAGCCCGATCAGGATCGGCGAACCGGCCGAAACCGCGCCCGTGTCAAGCCGCCGGAAGCCCGGCAGGCCCGCAACCGGCGCGAATTCGAAACCGGGCGGAAAGGCCCGCCGCCACAGTCCCGGCCCCGAGGCGATGGCCCCATAGGCCAGCGCGATGCCGCCCAGCCACAACAGGTTACGCCGCAGCCGCCCGCGTGTGTCAGGCGCGCTCATCCCAGGCTGTCGGCAAAGCTCTCGTGAACGAACCGCTTGTCGCAATAGCCGCAATCGACAAAGCCGGTCTCGTGCGGGATCACCAGCCAGACGCGGGGATGGCCCAGCGCGGGGCCGCTGCCATCGCAGGCCACGCGCCACTGGCTGACGATCTCGGTCTCGGGGGCGTCGATCGCGCGCGGGTCGCGGGTGGCATGTGTGGTCATCTCTGGCTCCGCTCGTTGCCGGGGCGACGGGGTCGCGTTAACTCGGGGGACATGATAGCGAGGACCGGGGCACGGGCAAGCGGCAGAGGCGCGCAGATGGGCGAAAACGCGATCGAGATCGAAGGGCTGACCAAGACCTATGCCGCCAGCGGCGGCCAGCCCCCGAAACCGGCGCTGAAGGGGGTGGATCTGGCGATCCCGGCTGGCTCGATCTTCGGGTTGCTGGGGCCGAACGGCGCGGGCAAGTCCACGCTGATCAACATCCTGGCCGGTCTGGTGTTGAAGACCGGCGGAAAGGTGCGGATCTGGGGGTTCGATCAGGACGTGAACCCGCGCCAGTCGCGCGCGGCCATCGGCGTCATGCCGCAGGAACTGAACATCGACCCGTTCTTTACCCCCCGCGCCGTGCTGGAAATGCAGGCGGGGCTGTATGGCGTGCCGAAATCGCAGCGCATCACCGACCGCATCCTCAAGGCCATCGGGCTGGAGGACAAGGCCGATGCCTATGCCCGCAACCTGTCGGGCGGGATGCGGCGGCGTCTGCTGCTGGGCAAGGCGCTGGTGCATCGTCCGCAGGTTCTGGTGCTGGACGAGCCGACCGCGGGCGTCGATATCGAGCTGCGCCAGATGCTGTGGACCAATATCCGCCGGTTGAACGAGGAACAGGGCACAACGATCATCCTGACCACGCATTACCTGGAAGAGGCCGAGCAGATGTGCGCGGAGATCGCGATCATCAACCATGGCGAGGTGATCGCGCGGGATTCCACCGCGGCGCTGATCGGGCGGATGGATGCCAAGACGCTGGTGATCCACCCCGAAGCGCCGGTGAGCGCGCCCCCCGCGATGCCGCCCGGCGTCGAAGCCAGCCTGCGCCGCGACGGCGCGCTGTGCTTCACCTATCGCCGCCGCGAGATCCCCACCGGGGCCGTGATAGAGGCGGTGCGCGATGCGGGCATCACGACCCGCGACATCGCGACCGAGGAACCCAACCTCGAGGACGTCTTCGTGGAACTGACCTCGGCCAAGGGCGCGGCGTGAGCCGGGTGATCCTGTTCAACAAGCCCTGGGGGGTGCTGTCGCAATTCACCGACGCGGGCGGCGGGCACCGGACACTGGCCGAGTTCATCGACATTCCAGGCATCTATCCCGCCGGGCGGCTGGACCGCGACAGCGAGGGATTGCTGGTGCTGACCGATGACGGGCGGTTGCAGGCCCGCATCGCCGATCCGCGCCACAAGATGGCCAAGACCTATCTGGTGCAGGTCGAGGGGATTCCGTCCGAGGTCGCCCTTGATGCGCTGGCCCGGGGCGTGACGCTGAAGGACGGCCCGACCCGGCCCGCCCGCGTGCGCCGGATCGAGGGCGACCCGCCCGGGCTGTGGCCGCGGACGCCGCCGGTGCGGTTTCGCAAGTCGGTGCCCGATTGCTGGATCGAGGTGACGATAAAAGAGGGCCGCAACCGGCAGGTGCGCCGGATGACTGCGGCGGTGGGCCACCCCACGCTGCGGCTGATCCGCTGGCAGGTCGGCGACTGGACACTGGCGGGGCTGGAAAGCGGGGCGTGGCGCGCGGCCTGACGACCGGCCCGTGCCGCGCTATTGCCGGTTGCCGGTCGAGGCGGACTCGCGCAGGCCCGCGGCGGCGGCCTTTTCGGCCAGCACCTCGGCACGCGGGCGCCAGGCGTATCTGGGGTCCTCGGCCGTGCGTGCCCAGAACAGCTCGCCCCCCGTCCGCCACGGGTCGAGCACCACGCCCGCCTGCATCGGATCGCCCTTTCGGCTGAGGATCACTGCGGAATGGTCGATCCGGAACAGCCGCTCGCCGGGCGAGATGGCGCGGTGCAATTGCAGCGTGCGGAACCCTTCCTGGGCCAGGCGGGCCTCCATGTCCTCGGCCCAGTGATAGCACAGGCCCCGGTCGCGCAGGCCCATATTGACCTTGGTGTTATGCACCAGCGGCGGGTCGGTCACGCGGTAGTCGCGCGCCAGCTGGCGGGCATGGGCATGCGCGATCTCGGCGGCGCGGCCGGCCTCGGCGGGGTCGATGCCGGGGCCCAGATCCTGGATCGTGCGCGCCAGCGCCATGACCTCGGCGGGGTCGGGCGGGGGCAGGCCGTCCTGGCCCGGGGGGGCGGCGGCGCAGCCGGCCAGCGCGAGGGCGGCCACCAGCATCGGCGCGGCGAGGGGGGGACGGGTTCTGGTCACGGGCGCTCCGTCGGGTCGATGGCGTTGGTCACTGGCTAGCCCGGCTCTGCCGGTCTGTCGAGCGGTCCTCATGGCGCGCCCTCGCCGAGCAGCGCCCGGCGTGAGTTCGAGGCGAATTCCCGGCGCCAGAGCACCCAGCCGGTCAGCACCGTCGCGCCGATCAGCGGCAGCGGCCCCAGCAGCCAGGCCAGCCCGCAAAGCGCGAAATAGAGCGAGCGCATGCCCCGGTTGAAGCTGCGCGCGGCGGTGATGTTGATCTCGGCGGCCTGGGCTGCGCGGGGCAGGGCGGCGGGGTGCTCCGGCTCGTTCGGGACGGCGGCCATGATGACCGCGCAATAGCCGAACAGCCGGTGCGACCAGACGAATTTGAGGAAGGCATTGGCCACGAACAGCAGGATCGCGAGGATCTTGAGCTCCCACACGATTGCGGGGGCGGCGTCCAGCGTCAGATCCTCGGCCAGACCCAGCAGCCGCTCGGTATTGCCGATCAGCGCGAGCCCCGCGCCGATGATGATCATCGCGGCCGAGGCGAAGAAGGTGGTGCCCTGGCGCAGGGTGGACAGGACGGTGGCGTCGAAGATGCGCGGCTGGCGGGTCACGAGCTGGCGCATCCATTCCCGCCGGTAGCCCGACATCAGCACCGAGACCGAGGGGCGGGCCGCCGAGGAATGCTCGATTCGCCAGCCGATCCAGAGCCAGGCCGCGATCCACAGGCCGAGGGCCGCGGCATCCAGCGCCGTGAACATTGCGATCCGGTCGAGCAGTTCCATGGGCGCGAGCCTAGACGCAGGGGAAAGCGCTTGTCAGTGCGGAATATTGGTTATAATTTCTTACCAATAAGGGAGGAGCGCCGATGGACATGCCCGTGCCGAATGCCGCGGTCATCGCGAAGAAGGAGCATGTGGTGGCCCGTCTGGCCGAGGTGCTGCCCGAGAGCGCGGTGATCCAGGATCCGGCCGAAACGCGCGCCTATGAATGCGACGCGCTGGCCGCCTATCGCTGCCCGCCGATGGCGGCGGTCCTGCCCGGCTCGACCGCGGAGGTCGCGGCCGTGCTGCGCATCTGCCACGAGGAGGGCGTGCCGGTGGTCCCGCGCGGGTCGGGCACGTCGCTGGCAGGCGGCGCGATGCCGACGGCGGATTCCGTGATCCTGGGCGTGGCGCGGCTGAACAGGGTGCTGGAGGTCGATTACGACAACCGCATCATCCGGGTCGAGGCCGGGCGCACCAATCTGAGCGTGACCGGCGCGGTCGAGGCGGAAGGCTTCTTCTACGCGCCCGATCCCTCGTCGCAGCTGGCCTGCGCCATCGCGGGCAATATCGCGATGAATTCGGGGGGCGCGCATTGCCTGAAATACGGGGTGACCACCAACAACCTGCTGGGCGTGACGCTGGTGGCGATGGACGGCACCGTGGTCGAGATCGGCGGGGCCTATATGGATGCCGGCGGCTATGACTGGCTGGGGGTGATCTGCGGATCCGAGGGGCAACTGGGCGTGGTGACCGAGGCGACGCTGCGCATCCTGCCCAGGCCCGAGGGGGCGCGGCCCGTGCTGATGGGGTTCGACAGTTCCGAGGTGGCGGGGGCCTGTGTCGCGGATATCATCAAGGCGGGCGTGCTGCCCGTGGCGATCGAGTTCATGGACCGCCCCTGCATCCGCGCGACCGAGGCCTTTGCCGGCGCGGGCTATCCCGATTGCGAGGCGCTGCTGATCGTCGAGGTCGAGGGCAGCCCGGCCGAGATCGACGAGCAGCTGGGCCTGATCAAGCAGATCGCCCGCAGGCATGATCCGGTCGAACTGCGCGAAAGCGGGTCCGAGGCGGAAAGTGCCGCGATCTGGAAGGGGCGGAAATCGGCCTTTGGCGCGATGGGGCAACTGGGCGACTACATGTGCCTTGACGGGACGATCCCGGTCTCGGCCCTGCCCCATGTGCTGCGCCGGATCGGCGAGATGTCGGCCGAGTTCGGGCTGGGCGTGGCCAACGTGTTCCATGCGGGGGACGGCAACATGCACCCGCTGATCCTGTTCGACGCCAACACGCCCGGCGATCTGGAGCGTTGCGAGGCGTTCGGGGCGGCGATCCTGAAGCTCTGCGTCGAGGTGGGCGGCTGCCTGACCGGCGAGCATGGGGTGGGCATCGAGAAGCGCGACCTGATGGGGGTGCAGTTCGACCCCGTGGACCTGGAAGCCCAGATGCGGGTGAAGGACGTGTTCGATCCCGGCTGGCTGCTGAACCCGGCCAAGGTCTTCCCGCTGGAGGCGAGCGCGGGGCGGCGGGCCGGTCAGGTGGCTTTCCGCCCCCTCTTGCCCTGCGGGCAATTCACCCCCGAGGATATTTGGAGCCAGAAGAAGCATGATGAGACCGGGGACGGAGACCGAGCTGGCCGAGGCGGTGGCGGCTGCGGCGGGGCCGTTGCGCATTCTGGGCGGGGGCACGCGGCCGGTGGGTCGCCCGGTCGAGGGCGAGGCGCTGTCGGTGGCGCGGCTGTCGGGGGTGGTGCTTTACGAGCCGGGCGCGCTGACGCTGGTGGTGCGCGCGGGCACGCCGCTGGAAGAGGTCGAGCGGGTGCTGGCCGGTGAGGGGCAGCGGCTGGCCTTCGAGCCGATGGATCACCGGGTGCTCCTGGGCGATTCGGGCGTGCCGACCATCGGGGGTGTGGTGGCGAGCAATGTCTCGGGGCCGCGGCGGGTGCAGGCGGGGGCCTGTCGCGACAGTCTGATCGGGGTGCGCTTCGTCGACGGACGGGGCGCGGTGATCCGCAACGGGGGCCGCGTGATGAAGAATGTCACGGGCTATGACCTGGTCAAGCTGATGGCGGGCAGCCGGGGCACGCTGGGGGTGTTGAGCGAGGTGGCCTTCAAGCTGTTGCCGGTGCCCGAGAGCGTGGCGACCGTCACGCTGCACGGGGCGGAGGGCGCGCGGGCCTTCGAGGCGATGACGCGGGCGATGAAGAGCCCCTTCGGGGTGTCGGGCGCGGCGTGGCTGCCGGGGACCGGTGAGGTGCATCTGCGGCTGGAGGGCTTCGCGGGGTCGGTGGCCTATCGCGCGGGGCGGTTGCGGGCGCTGCTGGCCGGTCCGGGCGAGGTGACGGTCGAGACCGGAGCCGAGGCGAATGCGCGGCTGTGGCGGGCGATCCGGGATGTCGAGGCGCTCGCCGGGCACGCCTTTGTCTGGCGGGTGTCGATGGCGCCCGGTGCGATGCGGGCGGGGCTGCGGGCCGATCTGGACCGGACGGCGCGGTTCGACCGGGTGGTGGACTGGGCCGGGGGCCTGTGCTGGATCGGGATGACCGAGGCGCAGGCGGCGGATTATGTGCCGCGCTTCGGGGCGGCGGATGCGGTTGCGGGGGCGATCCGGTTTCATCGCGACCTGCAGGCGGAAATGGCCGATCCGGAACTGGGCGGCGGCCATGCGACGCTGGTCAAGGGGCCGGAGGCGTTGCGCGCTGCCGTGCCGGTGTTCCAGCCCGAGCCCGCGCCGCTGGCGGCGCTCGCGCGGGGGCTGAGGGCGCAGTTCGATCCGCGCGGTATTCTGAACCCCGGGCTGATGGGATAGCGCGATGCAGACGACCTTTACCGAAGCGCAGTTGCGCGATCCCGGCATCGCGCGGGCGAACGAGATCCTGCGCGCCTGTGTCCATTGCGGGTTTTGCACCGCGACCTGTCCGACCTACCAGGTTCTGGGGGACGAGCTGGACAGCCCGCGGGGGCGGATTTACCTCATCAAGGACATGCTGGAGAATGACCGGCCGGCGGACGAGAAGACGGTCAGGCATATCGACCGCTGCCTGTCCTGCCTGGCCTGCATGACGACCTGCCCCTCGGGCGTGCATTACATGCATCTGGTCGATCACGCCCGCGCGCATATCGAGCGGACCTACCGGCGGCCCTTCACCGACCGCGCGCTGCGCTGGGTGCTGGCGCATGTGCTGCCCTACCCGGCGCGGTTCCGGATCGCGATGCGGCTGGCGAAGCTGGGGCGGCCGGTGGCGGCCTTGCTGCCCGATGCGCGGATCAAGGCCATGATGGCGATGGTGCCCGCGCGCCTGCCGAAGCGCAGCCCGAATGACCGGCCGCAGGTCTTTGCCGCAATCGGGGCGCGGCGGATGCGGGTGGCGCTGTTGACGGGCTGCGCGCAGCGGGTGCTGGATACCGATATCAATGATGCCACGATCCGGCTGCTGAGGCGGCTGGGCTGCGAGGTGGTGATCGCCCGCGGCATGGGCTGTTGCGGGGCGCTGACCCATCACATGGGGCGGGTCGAGGACAGCCACGCGATGGCGGCGCGCGCGATCCGGGCCTGGAGCGCCGAGATCGCGGGCGAGGGGCTGGATGCGATCGTGGTCAATACCAGCGGTTGCGGGACGACGATCAAGGATTACGGCCACATGTTCGCGGGCGATCCGCTGGAGGCCGAGGCGCGGGCCGTGGCGGCGCGCGCGCTGGACATTTCCGAACTGGTCGAGCGGCTGGGCCTGCCCGAGGGGCGCGGCGGGATGCGGGTGGCCTATCACGCGGCCTGTTCGTTGCAACATGGCCAGCAGGTGAAGGCCGCACCCAAGGCGCTGTTGCTGCGCGCGGGGTTCGAGGTGGTGGAGCCGGCGGAGGCGCATCTGTGCTGTGGCTCGGCGGGCACCTACAACCTGTTGCAGCCCGCGATCTCGGCCGAGTTGAAAGCGCGTAAGGTCCGGACGCTGGAGGCGCGGGATCCGCAGGTGATCGCCACGGGCAATATCGGCTGCATGATGCAGATCGGCTCGGGCACCGGGGTTCCGGTGGTCCATACGGTCGAGTTGCTGGACTGGGCGACAGGCGGGCCGCGGCCGCGG
>NZ_DSDD01000206.1:0-9065 GCF_011048875.1 Rhodovulum sp. | reverse complement strand
CTGGGCGGTCTGGCCGCGCTGAAGCGGCGCAGGAAGACTGCGGCCTGAAGCGCGGCGAGGCGACAATCGTGGAAAGGGCGGCCCCCGGGGCCGCCCTTCTCGTTTCAGTCCATCTGCTTGAAATGGAACTCGCCGCCTTCCTTGAGGCCGGACGGCCAGCGCGAGGTGACGGTTTTCGTGCGGGTGTAGAAGCGGAAGGCGTCGGGGCCGTGCTGGTTCAGGTCGCCGAAGCCCGATTTCTTCCAGCCGCCGAAGGTGTGATAGGCCAGCGGCACCGGGATCGGCACGTTGATGCCCACCATGCCCACATTGACCCGGGCGGCGAAATCGCGCGCGGTGTCGCCGTCGTGGGTGAAGATCGCGGTGCCGTTGCCGTATTCGTGGTCCATGGCATAGCCCAGCGCCTCTTCATAGGTCCTGGCGCGGACGGTGGACAGCACGGGGCCGAAGATCTCCTGGCGATAGATGTCCATGTCGCGGGTCACGCGGTCGAACAGCGTGGGGCCGACAAAATAGCCGTTTTCATAGCCTTGCAGGGCGAAGTTGCGGCCGTCGACGACGATCTCGGCGCCTTGCTGCACGCCCGTCTCGATCAGGCCCAGCACGCGGGCCTTGGCCTCGGCGGTCACGAGGGGGCCGTAATCGACGTCACTGCCCGCGGTATAGGGGCCGACCTTCAGCTTTTCGATGCGGGGGACGAGTTTCTCGATCAGGCGGTCGGCGGTTTCCTCGCCCACCGGCAGCGCGACCGAGATCGCCATGCAGCGTTCACCCGCCGCGCCATAGCCCGCCCCCACCAGCGCATCCGCCGCCCGGTCCAGGTCGGCGTCGGGCATGATGATCATGTGGTTCTTGGCGCCGCCGAAGCACTGCACCCGCTTGCCGTTGGAACAGCCGCGGCCATAGATGTATTCCGCGATGGGGGTGGAGCCGACGAAGCCGATGGCCTGGATCAGCGGGTTGTCAAGAATGGCGTCCACCGCCTCCTTGTCGCCGTTGACGACCTGCAACAGGCCATCGGGCAGGCCCGCCTCCTGCATCAGTTCGGCCAGCATCAGTGGCACGGACGGGTCGCGTTCGGAGGGCTTGAGGATGAAGGCGTTGCCGCAGGCCAGTGCGGGGCCCATCTTCCACAGCGGGATCATGGCGGGGAAGTTGAAGGGCGTGATGCCCGCGACGACGCCCAGCGGCTGGCGCATCGAATACATGTCGATGCCGGGACCGGCGCTGTCGGTGAACTCGCCCTTCAGCATTTGCGGCGCGCCGATGCAGAACTCGATGACCTCAAGGCCGCGCTGCACGTCGCCCCTGGCGTCGGGGATGGTTTTGCCGTGTTCCGAGGACAGCGCCTCGGCCAGCTTGTCCATGTCGCGGTGGATGAGACGGACGAATTCCATCATCACGCGGCCGCGTTTCTGCGGGTTGGTCGCGCCCCAGGCGGGCTGGGCGGCGGCGGCGGCGGCGATGGCGGCATCCATCTCGGCCTTGGAGGCCAGCGGCACGCGGGCCTGCACCTCGCCCAGCGCGGGGTTCATGACATCGGCGAAGCGGCCCGAGGTCCCCTTGACCTGCTGGCCGTTCACGAAATGGGTCAGTTCCTTCATGGCAATCCTCCCGGAAATCCTGTGTGCGCGCAGGATAGTCTTGCAGAATTTCCCGGAAAAGCGGCAGTTTGCCAAAGGGGTTTTGCGAAAATGCAAGGATGAGGCCATGAACTGGGACGACATGCGGCTGTTTCTGGCGGTTGCGCGGGCCGAAAGCCTGACCGGGGCGGGCAAGGTGCTGAAGCTGGACCCCGCGACGCTGGGCCGACGCATTGCCCGGCTGGAGGAGACGCTGGGGGCGGCGCTGTTCGCGCGCTCGCCGCGCGGCTACGGGCTGACCGAGGCGGGCGAGCGGCTGATGGCGCGCGCGGTGCAGGCCGAACAGGCGCTGACCGAGGGGGCCGAGGAATTGCGCGGGCAGGGCGGGTAACTGACCGGCTCGGTCCGGATCGGGGCGCCGGACGGGGTGGCGAATTTCCTTCTGCCGCAGGTGACGGCGGCGATCTGCGACGCCAATCCGGGGCTGGAGGTGCAGATCGTGGCGCTGCCGCGGGTGTTCAACCTGTCGCGCCGCGAGGCCGACATGGCGATCGCGGTCAGCCCGCCCGAGACCGGGCGACTTACGGTGCAGCGGGTGACCGACTACCGGCTGCATCTTGTCGCCCATCGCGACTATCTGGACCGGCATCCGCCGATCCGCGGCCTGGGCGATCTGACGGGGCACCGGATCGTGGGCTATATCCCCGACATGATCTTTGACAGCGAACTGGATTACCTGTCCGAGATCGGGATGGAGCGGGTGCCGCTGGCCTCGAACTCGGTCGCGGTGCAGTTGAACTGGCTGCGGGCGGGGGCGGGGCTGGGGATCGTGCATGATTTCGCGATTCCCGCGGCACCGGGGCTGGTCAAGGTGCTGGCCGATCTGGTGTCGCTGAAGCGCAGCTTCTACCTGATCCGCCATGGCGGCGACCGCAAGCTGGCGCGCCTGAGCCGGTTCGCGGCCCTGCTGTTCGACGGTCTTCGCGCAGAAGTTTCCCGCCTTGAGGCACGGATAGCTTGACAGGATGTCGCAGCGGGGGCGACGCAGTCTCACTGTTCCGATGGGGGACGTGGCGGGGAGAGGCGTGATGCAGGTTCATCAAATCCTTCAGTCCAAGCTGGTGCCCGGTGTGGCGACGGTGATGCCGGACACAACGGTGGCCCAGGCTGCGGCGGAACTGGCTGCACGGCGGATCGGCGCGCTGGTGGTCAGCGGCGAGACCTGTGCGGTCGAGGGGATCATGACCCGCGAGGTCCAGACCTGCGCGTTGACCGACAGCGCGCATGAGGTGCTGAGCCGGATGACCGAGAGACGTTTTCGCCACATGCCGGTGATCGACAAGGGGCGGCTGGTGGCGCCGGTTTCGATCGGCGACGTGGTCAAGGCGCGGTTGAGCGAGTTGTCGATGGAAAACGACGCCCTGGAAGGGATGATCATGGGGTTCTGAACGGCATGGCGCGGGGCTTGGGGCGCGGCGGATGCTGCACTTGCAAAAGCCGCGGCGATATTGTTGCGTGCGGGGAGAGACAGGAAGAAGGGGGTCCCCATGCGCATCGGACTTTACCCGGGTACGTTCGATCCGCTGACGCTGGGCCATATCGACATCATCACGCGGGCCTGCGCGCTGGTCGACCGCTTGGTAATCGGCGTGGCGATCAACCGCGACAAGGGCCCGTTGTTCCCGCTGGAGGATCGCGTGGCGATGATCGAGGCGGAATGCGCGATGCTGAGCGCGCAGACCGGCACCGAGATCGTGGCGCATCCGTTCGAGAACCTGCTGATCGATTGTGCCCGCGACGTGGGCGCCACGATGATCCTGCGCGGCCTGCGGGCGGTCGCGGATTTCGAATACGAGTTCCAGATGGTCGGGATGAACCGGGCGCTCGATTCCTCGATCGAGACGGTGTTCCTGATGGCGGATGCACGGCGCCAGGCGATCGCCTCGCGGCTGGTCAAGGAAATCGCGCGGCTGGGGGGCGATGTGTCGTCCTTTGTCACGCCCGCGGTGCGCGAGCGGCTGGTGGCGCGCTTCGCCTGAACCCGTCGTGATCGGGCGGAGCGCCTGCGGCGCAAGACATGAGTCTGGCGGCCCGTGCCGGGCCGCGATTCGGGTATTTGGGCCAAGAAGAAACACCCGTCCGGATCAGTGCCAGATGGCGATGTAATCGACGAGATCGACGAATTTCCGGGCCAGGAACAGGGTGGCGGCAGAGTCGGTCAGCAGGTGGTCGGCGGCCAAGGCAAGGGCTGCGAGGATCATCAGCGCGATCGCGATCCGGTTGCTCATCCGGCGGTGTCGGGCTGGTCGTGGAGGGGGCTGGGTCGGCGCATCGCGTGGTCCTGTCGGCGGGTTGCCGTGCCTGGGGCGGGGTTGGGGCGGCAGATCAAGCATAGGCGGTAAGCCCTTGACTGGAAAGGGGGCGCATTCGCCCGAGCCTTGAGTTAGACTTGAGCGAACTTCCGTCGCTCTGATTCGGTCGCGGGGGGCGGATGGCGACAAGGAATACCTGACCGGGGAACAGGCAAAGATGAGCGATATCACCGAGTTCGAGCGACGGATCGCTGCGGCGCTGGAACGGATCGGAGTGGGGCTGGGCGGGCTTGAGCGGATCGACCCCGACCGGCCGGAGCCCGGCGAGCTCGAGGGGTTGCGCGAGGCGCTGGAAAGCGAGCGCAGCGCGAATGCCCAGTTGAACGAGCGCGTGAAGGCAATCCGCGAGCGGCAGGAGACGCAGGTTGCGCGGCTGGATCGGCGAGCGCATGAGATGACCGAGCGTGCCGAGTCGCTGGAGGCCGAGGTGGAGCGGTTGCGGGCCGTCAATGCGCGGCTGCGCGAGACCAGTGCCGCGCTGCGCGCGGCCAATGCCGAGGGGCTGGGCGATCCGGCCGCGATAGATGCGGCGATGGCGGCCGAACTGGCCTCGCTTGAGGTGCTGCGCGCGGGCGACCGGGCCGAACTGGAGGCGATCATCGCCGATCTGCGGCCGCTGGCCGAAGGAGGCGCGAGCCATGCCTAACGTTTCGATAAGCATCGGCGGACGGACATTCGAGGTGGCCTGCCAGGCGGGCGAGGAACCGTTCCTGCAGGCCGCGGCGCGGGCGCTGGACGCCGAGGCGGCGGTGCTGGCGGCGCAGGGCGGGCATCTGCCCGAATCGCGCATGCTGCTGATGGCGGGGCTGATGCTGGCGGACAAGACCGTGGGGCTGGAGGAACGCCTGCGCGGGATCGAGGCCAAGCTGGCCGAGGCCCGGGCGCGTGTGGCCGAACTCGAGGCGGCGCCCCCGCCCGCGCCCGAGCGTGTCGAGGTGCCGGTGATCCCGCCCAGCGTGAGCGATACTCTGGCCGAACTGGCCGCGCGGGCGGAATCGCTGGCCGATGCGGTCGAGGAAAAGGTGATGCGGGTCTGACGCCGGTCAGCGCCGCAGCACAGGCCGGAGAAGTCCGGAAACCGTGCGTGTGACCCATCCGGCCGGGCGCGACTCCTCGGGCAGTCTGAAGAGCAGCAGGCGCCCGCCTTGGACCTCTTCGACGATCCCGTCCATCGCGAAGGCGAGCGGCACGAACACGCTGCGCGCGGGGCCGGTGGCCGGGGCCAGGCGGTGGCCGGGAGCGTCGTGGATGTCGAGCCGGGCGGTGCAGGCGCCGAGCTTCTGCGCCAGTGCGGGCGATGCGGTGGCAGGCAGCCGGGTGACCAGGTCTGCCGCCTCGGCCGAGACCTCGGGACGGCGGTGTTGTTCGATCACCGCGGCGATGGGGTCGTGCAGGATGAGGCGCGCGACCTCCCGGCCGAACTGGCTGCGGCTGTCGGTCGACAGCCGACAGGCCAGCGGGCCGCCGAGATAGCGCGCCACGCTATCGAGCGTCAGCCCATGCCCTGCCGGGCCATACCAGAGCCGCGCCCGCAGCATGACCGCCTCAGGCGTTGGCCGAGCGGATCTTGTCGGCGGCTTCCTTGGAATAGGCGACGCCCTTGTCGTCGAAGAGCTTGTCCAGCTCGCCCGACAGGGTCATCTCGGTGACGATATCGCAGCCGCCGACGAACTCGCCCTTGACGTAAAGCTGCGGGATCGTCGGCCAGTCCGAGAAATCCTTGATGCCCTGGCGGATTTCCTCGTCGGCCAGCACGTTGATGTCGCTGAACTCCACGCCCATGAAGTTCAGCACGCCCGCCACGCGGCCGGAGAATCCGCACTGGGGCGTCTCCTTGGTGCCCTTCATGAAAAGAACGACCGCGTTGGCGTCGATGGTTTCCTTGATGCGCGTTTCTGCGTCGGACATGGGGATCACTCCGGGGCTTTGGTGGTGAGGGCGAGCGCGTGGAGCGCGCCGTTCGAGCTCTCCATCTGCTCCTTGAGCGCGGCATAGACGGCGCGCTGCTGCTGGACGCGGTTCAGGCCGCGGAAGCTTTCGTCGACCACCTCGGCGGCGTAGTGGTTTCCGTCGCCGGCGATGTCGGTGATGGTGATCTGCGCGTGGGGGAATTTCGCACGGATCAGGGCTTCGATCTCTTCGGGCGCGATGGCCATTCGGGGCTCCGTCCTGTTCGTCGTGATCAAGGTAGGCGCGTCGGCAAACCGCCGCAAGGGCCGCGTTGGGGGGCTTAGCCCAGCGCCTCGGCAAAGGCGCAGCGATAAAGGGCGGTCAGCTCGGCCATGGGGGCCGAGGCGGGGCCGAAGCTGACCTTGTCACCGCCGAACCGACCCACGGTGGCCAGCGGCACGCCCGCCTTGCCGGCAGCGACCATAAGCGCCTCGGCGGCGTCGAAGGGTGCGGAGATCAGGTAGCGGGCCTGATCCTCGCCGAAAAGGGTGGGGGTGTCGGCGGCATCCAGATGCACGCCCAGGCCGCCCGCCTCGGCCATCTCGAAGGCGGCAAGCGCAAGCCCGCCATCCGACAGGTCGGTGGCCGCCGCGATCAGGGCGCGGTTGGCGCGGATGAACTCGCCATGCGCGCGTTCGGCGGCCAGATCGACCGGGGGGGCGTCGCCATCCTCGCGGTTGAACACCTCGCAGAGCAGGGCGGACTGGCCCAGATGGCCGGTTGTGACGCCCAGCAGCAGTGCCAGATGGCCCTCTTGCGGGGTTCCGGCGATCACCTGGTCGACATGGTCGATCAGGCCCACCGCGCCGATGGTGGGGGTGGGCAGGATCGGGCAGCCATCGGTTTCGTTGTAGAGCGAGACATTGCCCGACACGATCGGCAGGTCGAGCGCGCGGCAGGCGGCACCGATGCCCCGGATTGCGCCGACGAACTGGCCCATGATCTCGGGCTTTTCGGGATTGCCGAAATTCAGGTTGTCGGTGGCGGCCAGCGGGCGCGCACCGACGGCGCAGAGGTTGCGGAAGGCTTCGGCCACGGCCTGCTTGCCGCCCTCGACCGGGTTGGCGCGGACATAGCGCGGTGTGACGTCCGAGGTGAAGGCCAGCGCCTTGTCGGTGCCATGCACGCGCACGATGCCTGCGCCAAGGCCGGGGCGGCGGATCGTGTCGGCCATCACCTGGCTGTCATATTGTTCGTAGACCCAGTGTTTCGCGGCGTAGTTCGGGCTGCCGATCAGCGCCTTGAGCGCGTCGATCGGGTCAATGCCGGGCACCTCGGCCATCTCGGGGGCGGGGGGCGTTTCCACCCAGGGGCGGTCGTATTCCGGGGCCGAGGAGGCGAGTTTCGACAGCGGCAGGTCGGCCTTGCACGCGCCCTTGTGCAGGATGAGGAAGCGGTCTTCGGGGAGCGTCTCGCCGACGATGGCGAAGTCGAGATCCCATTTCTCGAAGATCGCGCGGGCCTCGGCCTCCTTTTCGGGGCGCAGGACCATGAGCATGCGTTCCTGGCTTTCGGACAGCATCATCTCGTAGGCGGTCATCGCGGTTTCGCGCTGGGGCACGGCGTTCAGATCAAGCCGGATGCCAAGCCCGCCCTTGTCGCCCATCTCGACCGCCGAACAGGTCAGGCCCGCCGCGCCCATGTCCTGAATGGAAATGACGGCGCCCGAGGCCATCAGTTCGAGGCACGCCTCCATCAGCCGTTTCTCGGTAAAGGGGTCGCCGACCTGGACGGTGGGGCGCTTTTCCTCGATTCCCTCATCGAATTCGGCGCTGGCCATGGTGGCGCCGCCCACGCCGTCGCGGCCCGTCCTGGCGCCGAGATAGACGACGGGCATGCCGACACCGCTGGCGGCCGAGTAGAAGATGCGGTCGGCATCGGCAAGGCCTGCGGCGAAGGCGTTCACGAGGCAGTTGCCGTTATAGGCGGGGTGGAACCGGACCTCGCCGCCCACGGTCGGCACGCCGAAGCAGTTGCCATAGCCGCCGATCCCCTCGACCACGCCATGGACAAGCTGCCGCGTCCTGGGGTGGTCCACCTGCCCGAAGGACAGCGCGTTCATCGCCGCGATGGGGCGGGCGCCCATGGTGAAGACGTCGCGCAGGATGCCGCCCACGCCCGTGGCCGCGCCCTGATAGGGTTCGATGTAGCTGGGGTGGTTGTGGCTTTCCATCTTGAAGACCACGGCCTGCCCGTCGCCGATATCGACCACGCCCGCATTCTCGCCGGGGCCGCAGATCACCTGCGGACCCTCGGTATGCAGCGTGCGCAGCCATTTCTTCGACGACTTATAGGAGCAATGCTCGTTCCACATCGCCGAGAAGATGCCAAGCTCGGTGAAGCTGGGCGCGCGGTTCAGAATCCGCAGGATTTCCGCGTATTCCTCGGGCTTGAGCCCATGAGCCGCGATCAGCTCGTCGGTGATGGCCGGTTCCTGCATCGTCTTTCCCCGCATGTCGGCTGTTGGGCGCTGTTTAAGCCAAGGCGCGGGGCGGGGAAAGGGGCCGCGGGGGTTTCAGCCGTCGATCCGCGCCCCGATCTCGGCCAGCGCGCGCTGGTAGACGCCCGCGGCGTTCCATTGCTTGAGCACCTCGAAATTGTGGCTGCCGGGCTGGTAGGACTCGCCGGGGCGCCAGCCCTTTTGCCGAAGGAAATTCGCGGTGGAGGCCAGCGCGTCGGCCATGTCCGTCAGGTCGGTCCGGCCGTCGCCATTGCCGTCCTGGCCATAGGTCAGGGCGTTGCCGGGCAGGAACTGGGTATGGCCCAGCTCGCCATGCATCGCGCCGATGGCGCCGGGCGACATCATGCCCCGGTCGATCATCATGAGCGCGCCGATCAGGTGGGGGCGGAAGAAATCCGGCCTGCGGCAATCATAGGCGAGCGTCGCGGTGGCGTTCAGCACGTTGGCATTGCCCATGAAGCGACCGAAGGCGGTCTCCATCCCGTGAATCGCGATCAGGAGCCCCGAAGGCACGCCATAGGCCCGTTCGAGCGAGGCGTAGAAGGCGGGGTTCTGCGCCTTGCGGCTGCGGCCCTGCTGGACGATCGCATCGCAGCCGCGCTTCCGGCAGAACTCGGGATAGCTGAGGCGGAAGCTGCGCTGGTTGCGGTCGGCATTGATCGTGGCCTGGGCGTATTGGGTTGCGGCCAGCGCGGCCAG
>NZ_DSDD01000475.1:0-9072 GCF_011048875.1 Rhodovulum sp. | reverse complement strand
TAGGTGATCGCCTCGGTGAACAGCCGCTCTGCGCCCTTGAAATCGCCCCGCGTCAGCTTGGAATAGCCCCAGTTGTTCAGCACCCCCGAGGGCCGCGTCGTCAGCCCCGCGGCGGTTTCGTAGAAACTGTCGGCCTTTGCCCATTGCTTGTTGGCGTCGGCCACCATCGCCTCCAGCCGGTAGCGGCGATAGGTCTCGTGGGTCGGCGGGATCGCGTTCAGCACCGCCTCGGCCTTCTTCCATTCACCGGCGCGGATCAGTGCATCGGCATACGCGACCCGGTCTTCCGCGGTCGCCTCGGGGTGGTTGGTCACCCGCGCCCATGCGCCCACCGCCTCGGTGTTGCGCCCCGCCCTGAGCAGCGATTGGGCATGACCGCGCTGCAGGGCGATACTGTCGGGCTGATTTTCCAGTCCCCGGCGGAAATAGCTGACCGCCTCGGCGGGATCGGCCACGGTCAGCATGATGTCGTTCATGCTGCTCTCGTCGCCCGAAAGCACCTCCTGGATTGCGCGGTCGACATCGGCCTCGCCGGGGCGCTGGCAGCCGGACAGGGCCAACGCGCTCGCAGCGCATATCGCGACAAGAAAGAAATGGCGCATGTAATCCTGCGTCCTCTGCTGCTCTGGCCTCAGGGCGTGGCGATCAGCAGGTATTGGCCGCTGCCGCGCCGCACCAGTTTGAAGTCGTTATCGTTGGCAGGATCATAGGATGGATTGGCGGTTTTTTCGATAGCCAGAAGCAGATTCTGCCGGATGTCGTCCGATTGGCCACTATCGAGGGCGAAGGCCGTCTCGAACACGCGCAGGGCCTCGCCGGTCTCGCCCTTCTCCATCAGGACGACGCCCAGATTGTTCCAGGCGGGAACGAAGCGCTCGTCCTTCTTCAGCGCGCGGCGCAGCTGGGTCTCGGCCTGGCCAAGCCGACCGAGGCGCAGATTGGCCGATCCCACCGCCGAGAGAACGTCGATGCTCAGCCCCTGCTCGGCAGCAGCGCGGTAATAGGCGTCGAGGGCCAGTTCGTATTCGCCTGCCGCCATCAGCCGGTGGCCGACGGTCAGCCCGTCGACGGCCTCGGTGACCCGGGGCGTGCCCGGGGGCGGGGGCAGGCCCTGAAAGCCGGGGTCCAGTCGGCCGGTCTGCTGGCAGGCCGCCAGCACAAGCAGCGCGGCCAGGATCGGGCCGCGCCGGACGAGGTCAGAAGCTCGAATTCGACAGGGTGTCGTAGATCGCATAGACCGAGGGGCCGATCAGGATGATGAGCAACGGGGGAACCGTGAACATCATCGTGCCCAGTGTCAATTTGGTCGGCAGGACGTTCGCCTTCTCTTCGGCGCGCATCACACGCTTGTCGCGCATCTCGGCCGAGAACACGCGCAGCGCCTCGGCGATCGAGGTCCCGAAGGTGGCGGACTGGAGCAGCACGGTGACGAAGGACGAGATGTCGGTCACGCCGCAGCGTTCGGCCATGTCCTTGAGAACCTGCACCTTGTCCTTGCCGGCCTTCATCTCCTGGGCGACGATCTCGTATTCCTCGGCGAGATCCGGAAAGCCCGAGCGCATCTCGCGCGCGACGCGGACGATCGACTGGTCGAGCGACTGGCCGGCCTCGACGCAGACCAGCATCATGTCGAGCGAATCCGGGAAGCCGTTGGTGATCGCCTGCTGGCGGGTCTGCAGCCGCCGTTCGACCCAGTAGCGCGGCAGGTAATAGCCGATCGCACCCGGAATGATCACCGACAGGATCAGTTTCGTGGTATCGACCTCGCCGCTGGCGCTGTTCACGATGGTGAAGAGGACGCCGAGGACCAGCAGACCGAGTCCCAGCGCGAGCTGGGCGAAATGAAAGATCCGGATCGCGTTCTTGGTGCGATAGCCCGCCCGCATCATCTTGAGGCGGGTGGCCGAGAACTCTTCCTCGTTCTGGGGTTCGAGGAAATGGGAAAACCGTTCCAGCTTGTCCGCGCGCGAGGTGGGCCGGAGCGATGTCGCCGGGTCACGGGTGGACGCCGCCTTCATCTCGCGGGTCTCGCGCCTGAACTTGTCGAACGGATCGACACGTTTCTTCAGAAACGCAGGCAACGTCAGCGCGATCATCAGGAAGCCCAGCAAACCCACGGCGTAAAGCGGGCCGAGCGCGCCGAAACGGTCGATGAGCAGGCTGTTCAGCGAGGCGATGATATCCATGGGCCGGCTCCTCAGACCTTGATGTTGACCATGATCCGCATGAAGACCACGTTCACGACCAGAAACACGCCGACGGCGATGGCGGCGGGGATGAAGGCGGCGGTCTGCCTGACCTCGTCATAGTAGTCGGGCTTGATCGTCGAGATCATCAGGATGGCGGCGATCGGAAAGCCCGACAGGAACATGCCGGACCATTTCGCCTCGGCCGTTATCGCCTTGACCCGGCGGAACAGCTTGAAGCGCGAGCGGATCACCTTGGCCAGCCCGTCCAGCACCTCGGCCAAGTTGCCGCCAGATTGCTGCTGGATGGTCACCGCCACCGCGAGAAAGCGCAGATCCTGCATGTCCACGCGTTCGGCCAGATCCTTCAGCGCCTCGCCCACATCGCGGCCATAGGCGGCCTCGTCCGCGATGATGCCGAACTCGGTGCCCAGCGGGTCGGGCACCTCCTTGGCAACGATGTTGATCGCCGAGGCGAAGGGGTGGCCGACGCGCAGGCTGCGCACCATCAGTTCGACCGCGTCGGGCAATTGCTCCTCGATCAGTCCGAGGCGTTTCTTGGCCTTGCCGTTGACCCAGACATAGACCCCGCCCACGCCCATCGCGACCGCGACCAGCGCCCGCACCGGCAGCGCGGCATCGGTGCCCACGGTCAGCCCGAGAAAGGCCACCACTGACAGAAGCGCCATGATCATGATCAGCTGGTTCGGCGTGAAGGCGATATTGGCCTTCTGCGCCCGCTCCGCGAGCAGCGAGTAAAGCGGGATGCCGCGGGCGTTCATGTGCTGGCTCATCTCCTTGCGGAGCTGTTCCAGAACCTTTTCCCGGTCGGTGCCCTTTTCCAGCATCTCCAGCCGGCGGTTCACCTTGGCGTTCAGGCTGATCGACTTGCCGAAGACGGTGAGATACAGCCCCTCGACAAGGGCCAGCACCGCGACGAAGATCAGGCCGTAGATGATCGCATCCGCGCCGATCTGCATGGCTTACATCCCCCTGTTGGGTTCGAAGAGGCTGGCGGGCAGGTCATAGCCCCACTGCCGGAAGCGCTCGGAATAATGGCTGCGCACGCCCGTGGCGGTGAAGCGGCCGATGATCTTTCCGTCGGGGGCAAGGCCGAGTCGCTCGTAGCGGAACACTTCCTGCATCGAGATCACCTCGCCCTCCATTCCGGTGATCTCGGTGATCGACACCATCCGGCGCGAGCCGTCCTGCAGGCGGCTGGCCTGCACGATCAGGTTCACGGCCGAGGCGATCTGGCTGCGCACCGCCTTGAGCGGCATCTCGATCCCGGCCATGGCCACCATGTTTTCAAGCCGCGAAACAGCGTCGCGCGCGTTGTTGGCGTGGATCGTGGTCATCGAACCGTCATGACCGGTATTCATGGCCTGCAGCATGTCGATCACTTCCTCGCCGCGCGTCTCGCCGACGATGATGCGGTCGGGCCGCATCCTGAGCGCGTTCTTCAGACAATCGCGCTGGGTCACCGCGCCCTTGCCCTCGACATTGGGCGGGCGGCTTTCCATCCGGCCGACATGGGTCTGCTGCAATTGCAGTTCCGCGGTATCCTCGATGGTCAGGATGCGTTCGGAATTGTCGATGAAGGAGGACAGCGCGTTCAGCGTCGTGGTCTTGCCCGAGCCGGTCCCGCCCGAGACGATGATGTTCAGTCGGGTTGCAACGGCGGCGTTCAGATAGGCGGCCATTTCCTCGGTGAAGGCGCCGAACTTCACCAGATCCTGGATCCCGAGCTTGTCCTTCTTGAATTTCCGGATCGAGACCAGGCTGCCATCCACCGCGATCGGCGGCACCATCGCGTTGAAGCGCGAGCCGTCGGCCAGGCGCGCGTCGACATAGGGGTTCGACTCGTCGACACGTCGGCCCACGGCGGACACGATCTTGTCGATGATCCGGAGCAGGTGGCGTTCGTCCTTGAAGGTGATGTCGGTGAGCGTCAGCTTGCCCGAGCGTTCGACGAAGATCTGCTTCGGGCCGTTTACCAGAATGTCGTTTACACTGTCGTCCTTGAGCAACGGTTCCAGCGGACCAAGTCCGACCACCTCATCGTAAAGCTCCCGGTTGAGCTGCTGGCGGTCCTCCTTGTTGAGAACGATGCCCAACTCTTCCAGCGCCTCGGCGGCGATGGCCTGGATCTCTCCGCGGAGCTCCTTTTCCTCGGCATGTTCCAGCGCAGCGAGGTTGAGGTTTTCCAGAAGGCGCTTGTGCAGCTCGACCTTCAGTTCGCCCAGCCGCTCCTTGCGCTTGCGCTCCTTGTCGACGGGCGCCGGCTTGGCAGGGGCTGCCTTCGGCACCGGAGCAGGGGTGGCCATGTTCCGGCCCCGGGGCGCACTCGCCGGTTGTGCGGCTCCGGCATCGGCTTTCTTGTATCTGGAAAACATCGCTCTTGCGTCCTCTCTGTCACGCCTCGGCCGTGGCCGACATCTGGCCAAGCTCGAAAAGCGAGGTGGCGAGTTTCTGGATTTCCTTGCGCAGCGGCGCCTTGGCGGCTGTCTCGGCCAGCGGCAGGCCGTGATCCCCGGCCTCGGTGACGACCTTGCCGCCATCGGGCAGATGGATCTCGATGTCGATATCCAGGCTCTCGGCCATCCGCTTGACCCGGCTCTTGCCGGAGAGATCGGCGAATTTCGGCGCCCGGTTCATCGCGTAGCGCAGCCGGTCATGCGGCAGATCCTCGGATTTCAGCGTCCGTATCAGGCGCAGCGCGTTCTGGGCCGAGCGCATGTCAAGCTCGAGCAGGCCGAAATAGACATGCGACTGGCTCAGCACCGTTTCGGTCCATTGCACCAGCGTCGTCGGCATGTCGATCACGACGAATTCGAACTGCGATCGCGCCATCTCGATCAGCCGCTTCATGTCGTCCGGTGTGACCAGGTCCAGAGGCAGGATGTCTGCGGGCGCGGTCAGCACATGCAGACCGTCCTTGTAGGTCTGAAGCGCCTGCATGAAGCTCTCGCTGTCCATCGAGGGGATGTCCGAGAGCATCTCGAACACGGCGTCCCTGCGCGGCAGGTCGAGATAGGTCGAGACCGAACCGAATTGCAGGTCGAGATCGAGCAGGCAGACACGGCCATGCGTCGCCCTGGCGGCAAGGGACAATTCCCATGCGAGGTTGACCGCGAAGGTCGAGGCGCCGACCCCGCCCGCCAGCCCGTGCACCGGCAGCACCACGCCATCGCGGTTCGATTGCGACACCGCGGGAACCGAGGCGCCATTGCCCAGGACCGGCGCAACCGTGGCTGGCCGACGCACCCGGTCGATCGCGTCGTGCAGCGCGCCCTCCGGCAGCGGGTAGGGCACGAAATCGTCGGCGCCGACGCGCATCAGTTGGTGCAGTGCGATCGGGCTCAGTTCCTCGGCGATGACGATGACCTTGACATTGCGGCGCTTGGCGTTGCGGATGATCTCCGCGATGAAGGCGATGTTGTCCTCGTCCTGGTCGTCGACGGCGACCGCGATGAATTCCAGCGACCTTGCGTCGGGCTGGTCGAAGAAGCTGTTGGCGTCCTGAAAGGCAAGATCGCCCCAACATTCGCCCAATTCGGCCTCCATGTCCTCGATCAGCAGGTCGAAGTTCTGGATGTCCCGGGACACCGTGCAGGCGATCACCGGGGCCGGGTCGGAATGCAATGCCGCCGTACTCGTCATGTCGTCCAAATCCCTCCTTGCGGACGGCTCCGCCAGCCTTCTGGCCGCGTCGGACACCGCCCGCGCGCGACTCGCCGCCGCGCGCACCGCTCTCAGGAAGGGAATGTGAAGGCCAAACTGGGCAACATTACGGCCCAAAAGCCGAAATTGTTGGAAGTCCGGCCGCGCCGCGCCGGGGGACGAACCCGACGCGGCGGCGGGGTATCGGCCCTATTCGACCGTGTGTTCTTCTCTCGCGCTGTCGAGATGGATGCCGTAGGTGCGCTGCATGTACTTGCCGTCATGCAGCATGCGCTTGGGCTCAAGGAAGCCCCGGACCTCGGTAACCGTGCGGCGGTTGCGCCGCTCGCGGCCCTCGGTCACTACCAGCGGCTGTGTCTCGCCATAGGAAACGGCGGCTTCGAGCTGCGCGCGGGCCACGCCGCGCGAGACCAGGTAATCCACCGTTGCCCGCGCCCGCCGCATCCCCAGCACCTTGTTGTAGGCTTCCGGGCCGACCAGGTCGGTATGGCCGTAGACGCGGAACCGGACATTGGGATAGCGCGCGATCCACGCCGCCTGGCGGTCCAGCGTGGCCCGCGCCTCGGCGTCCAGAACGGCGCTGTCGAAGGCGAAGGTGATCGTCGTGTCGACCTCGGAGGCGAAACGGTGGTTCAGGTCGATCGCCATCGCCCTTTCGCCGCTGTGAACCATCGTGTTGTTCATGGTCGCATTGCCGAAGGCCCCATCGTCAAGGCTTGCGCCGGCTTCTTGGGTAAAGTCGCGGTAACTGTCCGTCGAACAGCCGGACAGCGCGACCGCGGCGCCCAGCGTCAGGAATACAAGCTTGGCGCGCATGATCTCACTCCATCACATAGCCGTAGGAACCGCTGAAATCCTGGCGGGCGACCTCGCCGGCCGCGCCCGATTTCGGTGTCTTCGGCGAGGATAGCTTGCCCGACAGGAACAGGTCGCGCTCGCTGGGTGGCTGAACGCGGTCGGTCGGAAGCGCCAGCGCCTCGCCGCGGGTGGGGCTGACCAGATGGGCGGTGATGATGATCACCAGTTCGCTGTTGCGGCGTTCATATTCGGAACTGCGGAACAGCGCACCAAGAACCGGCACATCGCTGATCCAGGGTACCTGGGCGTTGTTCGCGAAGAAATCATCCTGCAGCAGGCCCGCGATTGCAAAGCTCTCGCCATCGTGCAGTTCGACCGTGGTCGAAGTGCGGCGGGTGCGGAAGCCGGGATAGGTGACGTCGTCGACATTGTAGCTTGCGGTGTCATCCAGGCCGCTGACCTCGGCGTCGAGACGCAGGTTGATGTTCTCGCCCACGACGCGCGGGGTGAAGTTGAGGCCGATGCCGAAGGGTTTGTAGTCGATCGAGATCGTTCCGCCCTCCTGCGGGACGGGGATCGGAAACTCGCCCCCCGCGAGGAATCTTGCCTCCTGGCCCGAGAGCGCCGTCAGGTTGGGCTCGGCCAGCGTGCGCACGAAGCCCTTGCCCTCAAGGGCCTGCAGCGCAAGGTTGAGCTGAAACGCGCCCAGATCGCCGCTGATCGTCAGGTTCCCGGTGCTGCTCGTCCGGCCAGCCCCCAAACTGCCGATGATGGTGCCGTCGCCGCCGTCGAAGGTTCCACTGATCCCCAGCCGCGAGCTGAGCGCCTTGGACACGTTGCGCGACATCTCGGCAAATCGCACCTTCAGCATGACCTGCTGGCTGCCCGCGACCATCATCAGGTTGGAAATCCGCTCCGGCGCATAGCGCGAGGCCAGGTCGAGCGCCCGGTCGAGCGCCTGCGCGGAACTGACCGTGCCCGACAGCACCAGCCCGTCATTGGCCGAGCGGACCTCGATCGGCTCGCCCGGCAGAACCTCGCGCAGGCGTTCCTTGAGTTCGCTCATGTCCGGGGTGACGCGGACCTCGACATTCGTGATCAGCCGGCCATTGGGACCAAGAAGCGTCAGGGTCGTGCGCCCCGGCGATTTTCCCAGCACATAGATCGTGCGGTCCGACAGGGTCGAGATGTCGGCGATCTGCGGGTTCGAGATCGACAGTTCCGCGAACACCTCGTCGCTTTCGACCACGACGGCACGGTTCATGGGGACGGTCAACTGGCCGGTCGCCTGGCCACTCAGCGTGCGCAGGCTCTGGGCCTGCGTTTCCGTGACGGCGCCGGTCGCGGCGGCCAGGCCCACCAGCCCCGCCACCAGAACACTCTTGGTTTTCATGTGATCCTGCCTTTCCGATCACGCCTCGGGATGGGTCTTTTCGCCCAAATTCCCGCAGAGGATGCGTCAAGCGAAGATTTAAATCAATCTTCAGTTAATTAATGAATTTCCTTTATGTGGATATCCCGCAACAACCACGAGATCAGGCAGGCGGGCGCACCGCGACCGCAAGATGCAGTCCGATGCGCCAGAAAATGTGTAAGCAGGTCAGTTGGTGCAGGGGATCGGAATCTCGACCACCTCGGCGCCGCGGCGGGTGCGGATGGTGCAGACCGGCGCCTTGTCCTCGACGACGATCGGTGCATCCTCTATCCCCAGCAGCAATTTCTGATCGACCTCGATCACCTCGGCCACCGTGTCATCGCCCGAGCCGACCAGCGACAGCGACAAACGGCCCGTCGATTGCGCCTGGGCCAGCGCGGCCACCTGTTGCGGCGTGGCCTCGACGGTGACGGTGCGCGCGATCACCGGGCGCGAGCTGTCCTCATCGGCCATCTGGTCGATGGCGATCAGCTGGATTCCGGGCAGGATCAGCCGGGTCACCTGCTTGTTCTGCGACTGGCCGGTCCAGTAGACATCGGCCTGATCGCCCGGCCGCAGAAAGCCCGAAACGCCCGAGGCGACGTCGACACGGATCGCGAAGGCACGCATGCCACGGCCAAGGCGCGACGTCAGGCCCGCATCGGTGCCGGGTTCGGTGACCTTGACTGCCAGCAGCGGTTCGCCCGCCTCTATCGCGCGCAGCACGGTGCGGAACTTGGGCTTGCCCTCGGGGAACACCTCGGCGCCCGAATGGAAGACGCCCGTGGGCAGCGAGGATTTGGGCCATTCCACAAGCTGGAGATTTTCCACCGTCACCTGCTGGCCGTAGCGCAAGGACTCTTTTGCCACGACAACGGGCACCAGTTCGACCTGGCTGGCGCGCGCGGCGCGCTCTTCGGCAAGCTGGCGCTCGTAGGTCTGGATGTAACCCTGTGCCATGTAGACGGCGAAGCCTGCGAGGCCAAAACC
>NZ_DSDD01000466.1:0-9138 GCF_011048875.1 Rhodovulum sp. | reverse complement strand
GCGTGATCCCCTTGTCGGCGAGCTGCGCGTTCACATCCGCAAAGATCGCCTCGGTCAGCCCGTGCCGCTCCAGCAGGTGCCGGAACTTCAGGATGGTGGTCGCGTCCGGGATGCGGTCGTCGCTCAGCTCGATCCCGGCAAAGCGGCGCATCGCCTCGCTGTCGTAAAGGGTCTCTTCCGCCATCGGGTCGCTCAGGGCATAGCAGTTCTGCAGGAAATAGACCCGCAGCATCACCTCCAGCGGCATCGGTGGCCGGCCACCCTTCGGCCCAGCCTTGGAATAATGCGGCGCGATCAGCGCGAGCAGCCGACACCAGGGCACCACCGCGTCCATCTCCGCCAGGAATTGCTCGCGCCGCGTGACCTTCTTCCTCATCGCGTCGCGCGACCCGGGAAAGGCAGGCTGTTTCGGCATAGGCGGGGCTCCTTGCAGGGATGTCCCAGCCTATCAGATCAGGCCGAAATCGGGAGGTTTTTCAGACGTTCCTTGGTATGGTGGCGCGGGTCCGAGAAGATGCGCTTTCTCAGCGCCTCGATTGCGGCCTCGTCGCCTTCGAGAAGCTGCATGAAGCTGCCGCGATAGCGCCCTTCGCCCTCGGCGAACAGCAGGACCCCGGTGATACCGTGGCGCGCATTGTAGCTTCGCGCTTCTTCAAGGATGTCCTCAAGGTCGTGGGGCCTCAGCGCCCGTGCGGCCTGGCTGACATGGACGATGTAATGGGTGCTCACTGCGCGGCTCCGGCTCGGGTGATACGGACTTCCCTTGGGGCGGAATAAGGCTGCGCGCTGCCAAGTCAAGGAGATCTCCGGCATAGAATTTTACAATATGAAAATGACTTCGATATTTGGAAAAATACTTGATGCTCATCCAACCATGGGCGAACGTCCTTTGGGGAGGACCTGATGGCGAGCAGAGCGGCGACATATCGGGACAGCGTGGCGGACCCTTCTTTCGCCTCGGTCGAGAAGGCGGCGGCCCGACGCATCCAGTCGGTCGAGCGCGCGCTGGACATTCTGGAGATCCTGGCTGCCGCGCCCGACGCGCTGGCGCTGGGCGAGGTGGCCGCGCAGGCCGGACTGAACGTCTCGACCTGCCATCATCTGGTCGCGACCCTGGTCGAGCGCGGCTATGTCCTGAATGCCGGGCGCAGCCGGGGCTACATGCTGTCCTCGCGCTTGCAGGAACTGACCGAGATGAGCGCGCGCAAGGCCGACCTATCGGATTTCGCCCGCACCGATCTTATCGAACTGTCCGGTCGGCTGGGGCTGAGCGTGCAACTGGCCGAGATGCAGGGCAGCGCGCTTGTCACGCGGTTCAGGGCCAATGTCGCCGAGACCCATGTCATCGAAGCCGACGAGGTGGTGAAGATGCGCGCTGCCCATGCCACCGCGACCGGCAAGGCCATCCTTGCCTGGCTGCCCGAGGGCGAGACGCTGAAGATCATTTCCGAGAACGGGCTAGAGCGGTTCACCGACAACACACTGACCAGCCTGGCTGATCTGACCGAGGATCTGCGCTGGGTCCGGCGCAACGGCTTTGCGGTGGATAACGAGGAACTCAAGGCGGGGGTGGTGTGCTACGGCGCGGCGCTGAGGGACGAGAAGGGCGCGGTGATCGGCTCGATATCGGCCTCGATGTCCGCGGCCCTGGCGACCGAGGCCTGCCGGGCGCATGTCGCGCAGGAAGTGGTGGCCTGCACCCGCAGGCTGTCGGACAGGTTGCGCCTGGGTCGGCCCTGGAGAGGGGGCGGTCCGGGGAGGAATGGGAAACAGGGACAAAAGGGAGGAACCACAGATGGCGATGCCGGCGGGCGTAAAGACGGATAGCCGCTATCCGATCCCCGAATCGATGAAGGCCTGGGTGCTGGGCGATCCGGGCGAGCTGGCGCGTGCCGAAAAGCCGGTGCCGGTGCTGAAGCGGGCCGAGGTGCTGGTCCGGATCGACGCCGTGGCGATCTTTGCGACCGACCTGGAGATCATCTATCACGGTCCTCCGGCGCAGATCGAGGGCGGGGCGCCCTTCAACAAGAACTTCACGCCGGGCCACGAATACATGGGCACCGTCGTGGCCTTGGGCCCCGGGGTGGACGAATACGAGATCGGCCAGCGCGTGACGGTTGAAATCCATGCCGGCTGCGGCCAGTGCAAGCGCTGCCGACAGGGCATGTACACGTCCTGCCACAATTACGGCAAGAACTACGGCGACGTGGACAAGGGCCACCGCGCCAACGGCTTCACCACCGATGGCGGGTTCGGCGAATACCAGGTGAACAACATCAACACGCTGATCCATGTGGATGACAGCATGTCCGACGAGGAGGCGACGCTGGTCGTTACCGCCGGCACCGCGATGTATGGCCTGACCGAACTGGGCGGCCTCGTCGCGGGCGAAAGCGTGGTGGTTACCGGGCCGGGGCCGATCGGGTTGCTGGGCGTCGCGGTCGCCAAGGCGCTGGGCGCGCAGCCCGTGATCCTGACCGGCACGCGCGACAACCGGCTGGAAATGGGCAGGAAGCTCGGCGCCGACCGCGTCGTGAACGTCCGCAACGAGGATCCGGTCGAGGCGGTCAAGCGGCTGAACGGCGGGGTGGGCGTGGATTATGTGCTGGAATGTTCCGCCGCCGCCAACGCGATCAACGAGGCCTGCCAGATGGTCAACCGCGGCGGCCAGGTCTGCCTCGCGGCCTTCCCGGGCGAGCCACCGCAGGTCGATGTGGCGCATCTGGTACGCAACAACATCTATGTCTACGGCATTCACGGCGAGGGGAAATCCGCGACTCACCGGGCCGAGGCCTTCATGCGGCAGAAGCGGTTCGACGCCACGCTGATCCACATCCACACCTTCGAGATGGACGACCTGAAGGAGGCGATCCGCTACGCCAGGGACCGGGTTGAGGACGCGATCAAGGTGGTGGTCAAGAACCGCCATTCCGAGGCCAAGCGCGTGGCCGCCGAGTAGGGGCCCGGGGCCGCCCCGGGAAGGGCGGCCTCGTCCATGGCCAAGGGAGGGGCTAGGGACATGCTGACATTCCAGCGATACGAGATGCCCGCGACCTTGCCCGAGGCGCTGGCGCTCTGTGCGGACGCACCCGCGGGTACGCGGCTGGTGGCAGGCGCGACCGACATCCTGCCCTGGGCGCGCGAGGGGCGCGCGGGCGACGTGGACCTGCCGCTGGGGATCGAGACCTCAGCCGGGTCACGGAACTCAAGGGCTACGAACGCCACGGGGGGCGCGTGCGGCTGGGCGCCAACACCGTCTGGCAGGATTTCCTCGACGACCCGCAGCTTGTCCGCCGGCTGCCGGTGATGCCCTATTGCCCGGTCTGGTTCGCCGACGACCAGATCCGCCAGCAGGCGACGCTTGCGGGCAATCTGGTGAACGCCTCGCCCGCCGCCGATGGCACGCCCCCCGTCCTTGCGCTGAACGGCGAAGTGGAGCGTTGCTGCTGGGCGGGCGATCACATCCTGTGCCGCACCATGCGGGTCGAGGATTTCGGGACCGGCCCCGGCGCCACACGGCTTGCGCCCGGCGAGATCGTGAACTCGGTGACGCTCGACTGTACCGAGGGCTACGGCGCGTCCTTCCAGAAGGTGGGCCTGCGCCGCTCGCTGGTGATCTCGGTCGCCTGCGTCGCCGCGCTGGTGAAACTGGACGAGACCGGTACCCGTTTCGCGGACGTGCGCCTTGCGATGGGCGGCGTTGGTCCCGTGCCCGAACGCCTGCGCGACATCGAGGGCCGGCTGAAGGGCGCGGCGGTGGACGCCCGCCTGATCGCAGAGGTGGCCGAGCCCGCGGTGGCACGCGTCGCGTCGCGCAGCCGCGGCCGCCGCGTGGTGCCGGGCTTCGTCCGCGCTGCGCTGGACGAGGCCGCAGAGCGGGCGCGTGTCGCCCGACGCAAGGAGGCTCTCAATGCCTGAGATGACACTGGACATGCGGGTGAATGGCCGCAAGGTGACGCGCCGTGCCGATCACGGCCAGCGCCTGCTGGATTTCCTGCGCGACGAGCTTGGCCTGACCGGCACCAAGGAAGGCTGCGGCGCGGGCGAATGCGGGACGTGCAGCGTCTTCGTGGATGGAAAGCTTGTGAAATCCTGCCTGATGCCGGTGGTCAAGGCGCAGGGCGCGGACATCCAGACCGTCGAGGGGCTGGCCAGGCCGGGCGAGCTGGCGGCCATCCAGAAGGCGTTCCACAAGACCGGGGCCAGCCAGTGTGGATATTGCCTCCCCGGCATGGTGATGGCGGCGACGTCCGTCTTGCGTGAGGCGCCCGAGGCGAGCCTTGACGAGATCAAGGAACGCATGGGCGGCAACATCTGCCGCTGCACCGGCTATTCCAAGATCATCGAGGCCGCGGCGCTGGCCCGCGCCGTGGTGACGGGCCGCGCCTGCCCCGCCGTGCTGGAGCCCGAAACCGTGGGCGAGAGCTATATCGGCCACAATGTCCGGTGGCTGGACGCGCCCTCCAAGGTGTCGGGGCTGCTGAAATATGCAGGCGACATGGTGATGCCGGACATGCTGCACATGGCGGTCCTGCGCTCGCCCCATGCGCATGCCGAGATCCTGTCCATCGACACCTCCGAGGCCGAGGCGATGGAGCGCGTGGCCTGCGTCATCACCGCGGCCGACGTGCCGGGCGCTGACGATGATCAAGGTGGAGTACCGCGAACTGCCGGGGCTCTTCGACCCCGAGGACGCGTTGAAACCCGGCGCGCCGGTGATCCACGATTACGCCCCCGACAACGTGGTCAAGCACATCCCGGATCCGGAAGGGCGACGTGGACAACGGCTTTGCCGCCGCCGACCTGATCCTCGAGGAGGCGTTCTCGACGCAGCAGGTCGAACACGCGTATCTCGAGCCCGAGGCTGGCATCGCCTATGTCGACCATGAAGACGTGGTGACGGTGATCTCGCCCAGCCAGAACATTACCCACCATCGCCACATGCTGGCCGGGATCCTTGCCCTGCCCATCAACAAGGTGCGCTTCATCATGTCCCCCGTGGGCGGCGGCTTCGGCGGTGAGGAGGACATGATCTGGCAGGGCATGCTGGCGGTCGCCGCGATGAAGACCCATCGCCCGGTGCGGCTGGGGCTCGATCCGTTCGAGATAAGGCGCCGCAACATGATGAAGGAGAGGGCGCTGACCCATACGCAACAGCGGCTCACCTCGGCCTCCATCGACCGGGTGCTGGACGCCGCCGAACAGGCCGCGCGCTGGGAGCCGGGGCCTGTGGGCATGCGTGGGCCGACCCGGGGCGACCTGGGCGGGCCGGGGACGCGGGCACCCTGCACGCTGGGCGCGCGGTTCGAGACGCCGAAGGACAGCAAGGAAAGGGTGGCCTGATGCAACGCAAGATGCGCGGCCGCGGCGTCGCGGCAAGTTGGTACGGCATCGCGCGCACCGCCACGGAGGACCGCGCGGGCGCATGGGCCGAACTGGATAACGGCGGCACCGCCAAGGTGGTGACCGGCGTGACCGAGATCGGCGAGGGCATCCTGACGGTGCTCGCCCAGATCGCGGCCGAGGAACTGGGCATCCGCCCCGAGGACGTGACCATCGGCGACAACGGCACCGCGCGGTCTTCGGAAGCGGCGCATGCGGGCGCCACACGGCAGACCTACATGATCGGCAATTCGGTGGTGCTGGCCTGCCGCGAGGCGAAGGCCCGGCTGTTCTCGGAAATCGCCGCCCATTGGCAGGTGGATGCCGGCACGCTCGTCGCCTTCGACGGGGAACTGAAGGCGCAGGGCACCAACCTCGCCATGACCATGGCCGAGGCGGTGGACCTGTGCAAACGGCGGGGCGTGGTGCCGGTGGGCGCGGGCCATTTCACCGCGCATGGCACGGGGCTGAACCCCGAGGACGGGTCGGGCGCGCCCTGGCAGGCCTATGTCTTCGGCACCCAGGTCGCCGAGGTCGAGGTCGACACTCTGACCGGCGAGGTGCAGGTGCTGGGGCTCTGGGCCGCGCATGACGTGGGGCGCATCATCAACCCTCGCGGCGTCGAGGGCCAGATCGAGGGCGGCGTGGTGCAGGGCCTCGGCCAGGCGCTGATGGAGGATTACCGGACCGCGAACGGCTACCCGGTCACGCATGGCTTCGCGAAATACATCCTGCCGACCGCGCTGGATGTTCCGGAAATCACCTCGATCCTGGTCGAGGATCCGGACCCGCTCAGCCCGCTGGGTGCCAAGGGGATCGGCGAGCCCGCGCTGGTGCCGACCGCGCCCGCGATCATCAACGCGATCCACGACGCGGTGGGCGTGCGCATCAAGTCGCTGCCCGCGACGCCCGAAAAGGTGCTGGCCGCCATCGCCGAGAAAGAGGCACGCGAGGCGGCGCGCGCGGCTGCGGAATAACGATGAACGCCGCCTCGCGCGGCGCAGGGGAAAGGGAGAAAGCATGGAAACCTAGATGTACAGCGCGATGCGGGTCGGCATCGTTCATTTCAAGGCCTTCCCGGGGATCGAGATCGGGGCGGGCCCCATCGTCGAGACGCTGGAGAAGATCTGCGCCGACGAGTTCTGGACCGCCGTCGAGGTGGGCTGGATGAAGGATTACTGCGTGCGCAACACCGCCCGCCACCTGCTGGACCAGAGCCACCTGTCGGTCGCCTATGCCACCCAGCCGAAATCGCTGACCAACAAGCTGAACCTCAACCATTTCGACCCCGGCGAACGGGCCAAGGCGGTGCAGGAGATCAAGAGCGCGGTGGACGAGGCCCGCCAGTTGGGCGCCGAGGTGGTCCGCCTGATCGCGGGCAAGGATCCGGGCGATGCGAAGCGGGAGGAGGCCAAGAAGTTCCTGATCGATTCGCTGCATCAGATCCTCGACTACGCCGCCGAGGAAAAGGACGGGCTGGCCTTCACGCTCAGGATCTTCGACCGCGGCATCAACAAGAAGAACCTGATCGGCCCGGTGGGCGACGCGGTGGACATCGCCCGCGCGATCCGCCCCGACTACCCGCATTTCGGCCTGCTGACGGACCTCAGCCATTTCCCGCTGCTCGACGGGACGCCCGGGGAAAGCATCCCGCAGATGCCCGAGTTCCTGGATGCCGTGCATCTTGGCAACTTCGACAAGCCCGTGCGCCCCGTGGTCAGCGCCGAGGTGCGGCCCGTTCTGGCCGGCGAGGTGTCAGAGGTGATCATGGCCAACGCCAAGCGGGTGATCCGCGACGCCTGGGCGCTGTCGCAGCGGCCCGACTGACCAAAGGGACGGGTCGCGCAGGGGAGGCACGGCGCGTCAGATGGGGACTGGCAGTGGAGGACTGCCGCATGCCGTCCCGAGGCGGCCCAACGAAGGGAGGAAGACCACATGCAGAATGGGATCATCGCATCCGTGGCGCTTTCGGCGGCAATGGCCGTCGGACTCTGCGCCCCGGCCCGGGCCGAGTTTCCGGAAAAGTCGGTCGAGATGACCATCCTGTTCGGCAGTACCGCCCAGACCATCGGGCAGTTGCTGGCCGAACTGATGTCGCGGCACCTGCCGCAGCCGGTGGTGCCGGTCGCGCGCACCGGGCCGGGGGCGCGGTGGGCTATCAGCACGTCCACGGCACGGCACCCGATGGCTACAACATCGTCTGGAACTCGAACTCGATCAGCACCGTCCACCATGGCGGAGGGCTGCCCTTCGACTACACCGCCTTTGCGCCGGTTGCCAAGATCAGCGTCGAGGTGCCCGCCATCGCCGTGCGGGCCGACAGTGGCTGGGAAACGCTGAGCGACATGGCGGCCGATATCAAGGCCGCAGGGCGCAAGCTGAAGGTGGGCGCCTCGGGCCGGGGCTCGTTCACGCATCTGGCGACCGAGGCCATCCTGGCTGCGCTGGACCTGTCCGACAGCGCGATCCATGTGCCCTATGACCAGGGCCGCGCGCCGGTCGAATTGCTGGCCGGTCGGCTGGACGCGGCGCTGCAATGGCCCGGCCAGTTCGTCTCGCATCACGAGGCGGGCGCGCTGCGCATCCTGTGCGTGACCTCTGCGGCGCGGATCTCGCAACTGCCCGACGTGCCGGCCTGTGCGGAAAGCGGCGCGGGCGAGATGGACATCGTGATGTGGCGCGGCCGAGCCGCCCCGGCTGGCACGCGGCCCGAGGCGATCGCCCGTCTGGAAGAGGCCGCGAGGCTGGCCGTCGAAAACGAGGAATTCCGAAAGGCGGCCCAGACCATCGGTTTCGAGATCGAATTCGCAGGGCATGAGGCGTTCGGCGAGTTGATCGCGCGCGACGATACGATCATCGCTGACCTGATGGGCCAGCTCGGCCTGACGGAGCAGTAGCGCCATGCCACCGGTCCCCGACGCGGGCGAGCGCCGCCAGGATCTGATCGCGGGCAGCGTTCTGCTGGTCCTTGCACTGTCCGGGCCGCGCCTTGCGGGGGCCGGCGCAAAGGGAAGGACCCGGATGGACCTCTTGCTTGCCGCTGCCCAGGTCGCTCTTGCGCCCGCCGCTCTTGTCGCGGTGATGACGGGTTGCCTGCTGGGCGTGGTCTTCGGCGCGATTCCAGGGCTGACCTTCAGCGTCGCGATGGCGCTGGTGGTGCCGATGTCCTTTTCGATGGAGACCGCGCCCGCGATCGGACTGTTGCTGGGCACCTATATCGGCGGGATGACCGGCGGCGCGGTCTCGGCGCTCCTGCTGGGCATACCGGGCACGCCGTCAGCGGCTGCGACGGTTCTGGACGGCCATCAATCAACTGATCCGCCGTGGCAAGGCGTCGCTGGCGCCGGGCACGGCGGTGGTGGCCTCGGCCTTCTGGGGCATCGTCTCGCTGATCATCATGGTGGTTTCGGTCGACATGGTGGCGAGGCTCGCGCTGAGGTTCGGCCCGGCCGAGACCTTCGGGCTGCTGGTCTTCGGCTTGTCCACGATCTGCAGGCTGGCGCAGAAATCGCTGGTCAAGGGGCTGATCGCAGGCATTCTGGGGCTGATGGTGATGACCATCGGCATAGACGAGATCGAGGGCGCGCAGCGGCTGACCTTCGTTACTGTCGTGCTGCAGCAGGGGGTGAGCCTGCTGGTGGCGATGATCGCGCGCTTCGCGGTGCCGCATGTGATCGACGCCTTCGTGCAGCATTACGCGGGCGAGCAAAAGCCGCAGGAGGTGGCCGATGTCCGCGCCGAACTGCCCACGATCCG